>DATHOI010000622.1:0-26013 GCA_035485095.1 Polyangiaceae bacterium
TCGCTTCGCTGCCACGAATGTTCATCAATGGTGGTGCGCGCGGCTTCTTGGTGGCGATCGCTCCGAAGGACGCACAGCGAGTGCTCTCGCCGACACTTGTCGACGTGGCAGTCGACAAGTGAGCCGCAGCCTGCGTACCGCCTCCTTACCGAGCTCGCTCGGCGCGGGCGCTGCGGAGCTGCGTGAGCGCGGAAATTATGCCAAAGGCGGCGCGTTTGGTGGCAGATTAGGGTCGTGCGAGAAATGAGCGGTGTCGGACTCGGCGTGCTGTGCCTGGCTCTCTTAGCCAGCGGCAGCTTCGGGTGCTCGAGCTCGGCAAGCAACGCATCGAATCCCGGTGGGTCAGCAGGCAGCTCGAGCGGCGGGGTAGCCGGCGCGAACGTCGCTGGCGCGCCAACCGCTGGCGCCGTCAACGGAGGCACGAGCAGCGAAAACGCGGGGAGCGGCGGTAGTGCGACGGCTGGCGTCGGAAGCAGCAGCGGGGGGGCGAGCGGCGCTGGCACTGCCGCTGGCGGAGCGGCAAGCGCAGGCGCGGCTGGAAGCAGCGGCGACGCAACGGCGTACGACGCGCTCGTGCTCGCCGATCAACCCGTCGCGTATTGGGGCGTGAACCTGGCGCCAGCGCACGAAACCGATCTCACCGGCAACGGTCACGACGGAACGTACGAGGGAGGGACGCCGCCACGCGTGTCGCTACCCAATGGCTCTCCGGCGGCTGACTTCAACGGTTCGAGCGAATACCTCACCGTCCCTTCGAGTGCCGTCTTCTCCGTTCCTACGACGGGCAATCTGACCTGGGAGGCTTGGCTGCGTCCGGACGTGCTCCAGTTCCCCCATGACGACGGCGTCAGCGGCTACGTGGACTGGATGGGCAAGTGCGAAGACTACAGTCCGACCTGCGAGTGGGAAGCGCGCATGTACGACACGACCACGATGGAGAACCCGAATCGCCCCAATCGGCTGTCCGCCTACGTGTTCAACCCGAGCGCAGGCCTCGGTTCAGCCGCCGACTGGCAACCGAGCACTGGTCTCATCACGACGGGCACTTGGTACCACGTCGTCGGCGAATACACGACGCTGACAGCACCCGCAGACTGCACGAACACTGCGGCGTCACCCGGCTCGATCAATATTTGGGTGAACGGCGTGGAATGGAACCAAGGCTCTCACGGCCAAACGGGCTGCATGAGCCAGTACAACGTCGTGCCGAAGGCCAACACCAGCCCGCTCGACATTGGAACGATGACCAAAGAGAGCTTCTTCCAAGGCGCCCTCGGCGACATAGCTATTTACGATCACTTGCTCACGCCCGCGCAGATTACGAGTCATTACCTGGCAATGACCGGCAAACAACCCTCCGGCAGTTGTGCTGACACGTGCAGCTTCTGAAATGAACGCAGCGCCCTAGCTGAGCGCGCGGCCGTTCAGAGCGAGGCCGCCGCGTTGCGCAGTGACGCCGCGGCCGCAGGACCTTCGGACATTCTGCTGTGCGACACGATCAACCGCACGAGCTTCGGCGTCGCGGCGAGGCGTTCGAGATGCGCCTTGAGCTGGGCTTTGTTTTTCACCAATTCGACCTTCACCACGGGCGTCACGCGCGCGCCCGGGCCGAACCCGACGAGCCGCAGCGCGGCGCGCCCAACGGCGCTCTTCGGCGGCGCCAAGTCGAACACGACCTCGTTCAGTACGACGCTCGCGCCATCCGCCGACTGCACGATCAGCGCGCCCTCGGCCCCGCCTGTTCCGTCGAGCACTTCGAGGCGCAACGCGGGGTCGCTGGGCGCGTCCGCGTACGTGCCGTCGACCGCCACGACCGCGCGCGCTTTGTCGACCACCGCGGGCGGAACCAGCACACGCAGCGACGGATAGCGCTCCTTGTAGCGCGGCGCGTCCAGGCGATGCCGCGCATGCGGAACCAGTAGAAACGCGGGCTTTCCCCAAGCCTCGAGCCGCTTCATGCCCGCTTCGTCGAGCGCAATGGCGCTGTGAATGACCAAGCAGCCGTCGCTCAAACGCACGACCGTCATCACGCGACGCATCGCAAAATGCGGCAGCGCGCCCTGTACGCGCCACAAATTGTCCGACAGCTCTTCGATCGGACCGTGCGGCAGGACATGCCATTCTTCTTGCTTGGATCGCGCGCCACTCGCCGGGTTGTTCACGAAGCAGACTATGGAGTCTGCTTTTTCGAACGGCAACTGTGGCGCGAATGCAGACACACGCGCATCGCGCAACTTGCGTCGCGCTTCACGTCGCGCGCCGGCTCATTGCTTCTGCTCGCCCGTCAGTCCTTCCGTGCCGATGCCGACATTGTATAGGTCGGGGTAGGCCGGACCACCGTGCTCATGCAGATCCAAACCTTCCAGCTCACCGGCTTCGGACACGCGCAGTGTGCCGGTCTTTTTGACCAGGTACATCAAGAGCAGGGACGCGGCGAACGTACCGAGTGTGATGCTGGCGCTGCCGATCAACTGCGCCAAGAGTTGGTTTGCGCCACCTCCGTAAAATAGCCCACGCACGGTCGATGACACGTCCGCACCGGTCGAGGTGGGCGCGCCGAATTCGCCGGACGCAAACAGCCCGAGACTCAGCGTGCCCCAGATCCCGCACAAGCCGTGCACCGTGACCGCGCCGACCGGATCATCGACCCGGAACCACTCGATCAACTCGAGACCATACACGCAGACCACGCCTGCGATCGCGCCGATCCAGAGCGCGCCAGCTGGTGTCACCCAATAGCAAGGGCAGGTGATCGCCACGAGCCCCGCGAGAAAGCCGTTCACCGTCAGCCCGCAATCCCAGACCTTGAAGCGCGGATAACTCACCGCGATCGCAACCAACCCTCCGCTGCACGCGGCCAAGGTCGTATTTGCGGCAACGCGCCCCGTGCCTTCCGCGTCCATTGCGGACAGCGTGCTGCCGGGGTTGAACCCGTACCAACCAAACCATAGGATCACTCCGCCGACCGCGGCGATGACCATGTCGTGACCGGGCATGAAACCGCCGCCGTCACGCTTGAATTTGCGCCCGATGCGCGGCCCGAGCGCGATCGCGCCAGCGAGCGCGATGAAGCCGCCAATCGTGTGCACGACGGTCGAACCGGCAAAATCGTGAAAGGGCACCGGCTTGATGTTGTTGAGCCAGCCATCCGGACCCCACGCCCAATGACCGAAGATCGGGTAGATGAATCCGCTCACGCCAATGCTGTACAGAATATCGCCGATGAACCCGGTGCGGCCACCCATGGCACCCGAGGTGATCGTGCTGCACGTGTCGGCGAAGGCGAATTGAAACAGCCAAAATGCAAGCATGGGTACGCCCGTCGTGCCGTACGTGCGCGGCGTGCCGTGGAGCATGAAGTACTGCTGACCGATCCAGCCGTTGCCCGCGCCGAACATGAGCCCGAAGCCGAAGGACCAAAACAGCACACCGCACAGACAGGTGTCGACGATGCCTTCCAGGATGATGTTGACGGCCTCTCGCGATCGCGAAAACCCCGCCTCCAAACACATGAAACCCGCCTGCATGAAGAACACCAAGAACGCCGCGCCGAGCGTCCAGGCCGTATTGATCGGGCTGATGTAGGGCGCGTCCGGGTCGATTGGCGCGGCGCTCGCTGCGTGCGCGGTACCGAAAAAGCAGCGTTCAATGGCCACGCTCAAGGCGTACACCGCCAACAAGCCGAGCGCCTTTCCAGCAAGTATCTTGGGCAGCGCGCGAAACGCACCGAGTCTTCGAGCACGCGCGATTCGATCCAGGAGTGTCATCACTCGCGTGCTTAACGTGGCTTGGGTTTCGCGCGAGTACACGCTCGCCAAAGCGTCGGTGAGCGGGCGTTTACCGTCGCGAAAAGAGTGCGAAACGAGCGCGGCTGACTCCTGTTAGCATCGCCCCGATGGCTGCGCGCCCAAGCCGATTGAAGACTGCGCTGCGCATGCTCGGCATGGGTGTCGCGCTCGGCTGGGCGTCTGTCTACTTGATCTCGCCGCTCATTCACGCCGGCGTCACGGAGCGGACGGCCAATCGGTTGCCGTTCGTGGCATTCACGCTCGGTCTCGCTTGGGGTCTAGCGAGCGCGGTCTCCAAGACGGCGCTCGGTCTACTGACCTTTGTCGTCCTGGTCCCGTTGACCGGAGCCGTGTTCTGGTTCTTCGGAGTGCTCTTGGGCGGCTTCTTGGTCGGCTGCGGCGTGTCGTCAGACAGCGCAGACTACGTGCCGGTGATCGGTTTTTGCTTCGGCGCTGGGCTTGCTTCGTTGCCAGGCCTCGTGATCGGGTCGGAAGCCGTTCAAGCTCTTTTTTCGCGACGCTCGCGACGAGATCAGCACAAAGCGGCGCGCTGACCCGCACCACCGCCGCTATCCGAGGTCGCCTGAACTAGTCTGATCGTTTGCTAACGAGCGTTGGCGGCACGTGCCCGTGGCGACTGGATTGAGGCTCGCGAGCGGCCAAGCGGCTCTCAACCGTGAGTGCTGAGCCGAGAACGCCCTAAGCTGTGCTTGTGTTCAGCGAAGCTGTCGGTTTTAGCCGAAGTTTTTCTCATCCGCGCGGCCGCGCGTTAGCATGATCGACATGGCTGCGCGCGCGACCTCCTCCGGCACGATCTCCTTCGGTTTGGTGTCGATCCCCGTCAAATTCTACACGGCAGCGTCTTCCGAGCAGGCAAGCTTCAATATGCTGCACAAGAAGTGCGGCGGCCGCGTGAAGCAGCAATACATCTGCCCGACCGACAACAACGAGATCGTCGAGCGCACGGAGATGGTCAAAGGCTACGAATACGCCCGCGGCCAGTACGTGACATTCACGGACGAAGAGATCAAAGCGCTCGAGGCCGAACGTAGCAACAGCATCGAGATCGCCGAATTCGTGCCGATCGAGAGCGTCGACTTCGTCCAGGTCGAGAAGACTTATTACCTTGGCCCGGACAAGGGCGGGGACAAAGCATATCGACTCTTGTCCGAATCGATGACCAAGAAAGAGATGGTCGCGGTCGGACGTTGGGCGAGCCGCGGCAAAGAGCAGCTCGTGTTGATTCGCCCCTACGGCAAAGACGGCATCATCCTGCACCAGCTGTATTACGCGACCGAGGTGCGCGCGTTCGACGAGATCGACACCGGCGCGACCTTCAAGTTCAGTGACAAAGAGCACGAGCTTGCTGAAAAGTTGATCGAACAACTGTCGACCGAGAGCTTCGAGCCCGAAAAATACAGCGATTCGTACAGCCAACGCGTGGACACGGCCGTGCAGCAGAAGGTCGAAGGCAAAGAGATCACGATCGCACCCGAAGCCCCCAAGGCGCAGATCATCGACCTGTTCGAAGCGCTCAAGAAGAGCCTGGCCAGCACCGCCAAAGCCGACAACGGCACGAGCCAAGGCGACGCGCCCATCCGCCCGCCAAAAAAGACCGCCCCCAAAGCCGACAAATCGGACGCGAAAAAGACGCGCGCCAAGGGCTGACGCCTGATACTTGATGGTCGCGCGCCACGTCGCGCTGCGCCTTAGCCTTCGGCGGCGCACGTCGGCTTGCCAGAGCCGTGTCACGGTTTCGTCTTCGAGCGCAAACGCCCACGCCCCAGTCTCGGCTGCCGAGCTCGCCGACAAAGCCCGTTTCTTGCCCCGATCTACCGGCTCGCTTTAAGGCTGGGGGCACCATGAAGCCTCGCAATGCCACTTTGGTCGTCATCGAGTACGGCGCGAGCTGGCCACGTTGGCTCGATCCGAGTCATTCCGGAGACATGGCCGTGGTCGCACAACACTATGAGGGAGAGCCGAGCTCGCTCATCACGCAGGTCGCGAGCCGAGTGACGCGACTCGAAGCGCGCGGATGGCGCCTTCGTGCGATCGTCCTGGTGTCGAATGGTCGCTGTGAGGGAGCGTCGGTCGCGGCGCGTTCGGTTTTGGCGCGGGGGCTTTTGGCCCGGCTGCGCGGCTCGGGCGGCGGACACTTCGCGCTCACCGTGGACGAACGTTACGGGCGCCGAGCTTGTCACAACCTGACTCACCTGACCGAATCGCTGGATCAAGACGCCAGCGTCGGTGGCGTCGTGCTGAGCGCGTTCGCGGGCGAGCACACCCCGCTCGGCAATCTAGCCGCCGCTGCGCTCGCGAGCTGAACGGCGCGGGCGGCAGTGGCCGGACTGAAGGCGGGCGCGGTGGTTCGCGGCACCGCCGGATTCAGATCTCACACGACCGAGACCGTCGTGCCGGTGCGGGTCACGTCGAGCCGACGCCGGCCGCGCCGGTCCATTTCAAATCTGAAGTTTAGACCTAAACATCAGATTTGCGCTAACGCTGCGCCGCGCGATTCAACAGGCACGAGCTCAAATCCGGGCGCTGTCGCGCGGGCTCGCGTCGCTCGAGCATTCTGCTAAACAGGCCGCGTGGAGACCGACCTCGCTGCCCAAGAGGCGCACGCGCGCGCCGCCCTAGAGTGGCCGCTGTTGCTCGATCGCATCGCCCAGCGCTGCACCAGCCGCGCCGCGTCCGAATCCGTGCGCGCGCTCTTGCCCGCGGAAACACTGCCCGGCGCCACACTGCGGCTGAACCGAATGCGCGACGCGCTCGCGTTGTTCGATGCAGGACACCCCCTTCCCGTGCGCGAGTTTCCCGAGCTCGGCGAGCTGCTCGAACGAGTGAGCGCGGACGGCGTCGCTAGCGGCGCCGAGCTCGCGAGCTTGATCAGCGTCCTGACGCTAGCCAGTGATCTGCGTCAGTACGCCAAGCGGCACGCTGCGGAAGCGCCGCACCTGGCTGCCGCCATCGGCAGTGACTCGAGCCTCGACCGTTTGCGGGAGCGCTTGTCGGCGTGCATCGACGCAGAGGGTACGGTCGCCGATCGCGCGTCGCCCGAGCTGTCCCGCGCCCGCGGCAAGGTTCGCGACGCGCAGAGCGACCTGAAGCGTCGCTTGGCGCAGCTCATGGGCCGCTTCGCAGATTTGTTGCAAGGTCAATACTACACGGAGCGCGAGGGTCGCTTCGTGTTGCCCGTGCGCTCCGACGCGCATCTACGCGTCGACGGCATCGTGCACGGCTCGAGCGCATCGGGCAGCACGCTGTTCGTCGAGCCACGCGAGCTGACCGAGGTCGGCAATCGCGTGCGCCTGGCCGAGGCCGAAGCAGCGCGCGAGGAAGCGCGCGTGCTGCTCGCGCTCTCCAGCGCGGTGAAAGCCGCGCTTTCTGCCTGTGAAGCGGCCTTCTTCGCCTGCATCACCGCAGACTCGTACGGAGCCGCCACGCGCTGGGCAGACGAGACCGAGTCGGTCGTGGTCGCGATCTCCGAGCGACCGAGCCTGGATTTACGCGCCGCGCGTCACCCGCTGTTGCTACTCACCGGGACCGCTGTGGTGCCGAACGACATCACGCTCGCCTCGAGCAGCGCGTTGATCATATCTGGTCCCAATGCGGGCGGCAAAACCGTGGCGCTCAAGACGGCCGGGCTCGTCGCGTGGATGGTCCGCGCTGGGTTGCCTGTGCCGGTCCACGCCGAATCGGTGGTCGGTTGGTTCGATCTCGTGCTGTGCGACATCGGCGACGAGCAATCGATCACGCGCTCACTGTCCACGTTCAGCGCGCACATCGAAAATCTGCGCGCGATCTTGGAGTGCGCCACGCCCAGTTGCCTGGTACTGCTCGACGAAATTGCGGCCGGCACCGACCCAGAAGAGGGCGCAGCGCTGGCCGCCGCCCTGCTCGAAGCCCTGACGGCGCGCGGCGCCGCTGTCGGTGTGACCACGCACTACGAACGCCTGAAAGAGCTCGCCACTCAAAACGGGCAATTTCGGAACGCTTCGGTCGGCTTCGACTTCGAGCACATGGCGCCCACCTTTCGCTTGCTGTTGGGCGTGCCTGGGCCGTCGAGCGCGCTCGCGGTCGCGCTACGGCACGGGTTGCCAGAGCCCGTGATCGCCCGCGCCAAGGCGCTCTTGCCGACGCAAGCCTTGGATCGCGAGACCGCGCTGCGCGAGATAGCGCGCGAGCGCGCCGAGCTCGCGCGACTCATGCGCGAAACCGAGCTCGAGCGCGAACGCGAACGCGAACTGCACGAGGCCTTGGAGACCGAGCGTCACGCGTTTCGCGAACAAGCTGCTCGCGAAGTGGATCGCGAAGTGCGTGACCTGAGGGTCTCGGTGCAGAGGGCGCGCCAAGAGCTCGAAGTCGTGCGCGCGCGCCTGCGCGGCACCGCCGTCGATCCTACGGCACTGCGCGAGCTCGAGCGCGACGTCAGCCGGGTCGCCGCGCGTGTGGCGCTCGGCGGCGAGCTCGGTGCGCACGGCACGAGCTCGCCGAAGCCCGCGACCAGTGAGCTGTCCCGCGGCGACCTACGCATTGGGCAAACGGTCTTCCACCAGACGCTCGGCGCGAGCGGGCAGGTCATCGAGATCTGCGAGCGCGAACAAGTTCGGCTGATGATCGGCGCCATGAAACTACTGGTGCCGATCCGCGAGCTCGCGGCGGTGCTAAAAGCCCCCGGGCAGGCGCCGCGAGGCAGCACGAAAACCGCTCGACAACGCAAGCCCGCAACACAGCCGAAACCTTTGGCAACGCCGCAGCGCACCCAAGATACGACTCTCGATCTGCGCGGCGAACGGGTCGATGAAGCGCTCGAACGCGTGGATGCGTTCATCGATCGCTTGTTGGGTGGCAGCGAGGGCGTCGGATTCGTGCTCCACGGCCATGGGACGGGCGCACTAAAATCGCACGTGCGCGACCACTTACGAGCTTCCACCTACGTTGAACATTCGCGGCCTGCAGAGTCCGGCGAAGGCGGAGACGCCTTCACCGTGTTTTGGGTGCGCAGCTAGAAGCGGCTGGGACCAGACACGTCGCGTGTTTTTGCGCTAGCGTGCGCCGGTCGATGTCCGAACCCGCCATGGCTCCGAATTCCGTCGTCGCGCCGTCCCGTCCCAATCACGGCGCTCCCGAAGCCGGCGGGCACGGCCACGCCAACGATAACCGCTACTTGATGAAGCTCGCGTTCGGCGCGCTGGGCGTGGTGTACGGCGACATCGGCACGAGCCCGCTGTACTCCGTGCGCGAGTGCTTCATCGGCGGAATGCCGACGACGCGCGGCAACATCTTGGGCGTGCTGTCGCTGATCTCGTGGTCCTTGATCATCATGGTCTCGTTCAAGTACATCGCGTACGTCTTGCGCGCAGACAACAAGGGGGAAGGCGGCATCTTGGCCTTGATGGCCTTGTCCAGCTCGAACCTGCGCAAGACGCGCAAGTACTTGCCGCTGATCTTCTTGGGCGTGTTTGGCTCCGCGCTGCTCTACGGGGACGGCATGATCACCCCGGCCATCTCGGTGCTCAGCGCGGTCGAAGGTCTGGAAATCGCCGCACCGAGCCTCGAGCCCTTGGTCGAGCCGATCACGATCGTGATTCTGATCGCGCTGTTCATGGTCCAGAAGCGCGGCACCGGCGGCATCGGCGCCATTTTCGGGCCGATCACGTTCGTCTGGTTCGGTACGATCGCCGTGCTCGGCGTCAGCCAGATCATCCGCTACCCCGGTGTGTTGATGGCCATCAACCCGGCGCAAGGCGTGCGTTTCCTCGCGACTCATGGGCAACGCGGTCTGCTCGTGCTGGGTGGCGTATTTTTGGCCGTTACCGGCGGCGAGGCGCTGTACGCGGACCTCGGTCACTTCGGGCGCCGCCCGATCCGGTTAGCTTGGTTCGCGGTCGTCTTCCCCTGTTTGCTCATGAACTATTTCGGGCAAGGCGCACTGCTCATTGCTCACCCGGAGACGATCGCAAATCCGTTCTTCCGCATGGTGCCGATGTTCGCGCTCCTGCCAGTCGTGCTGCTCTCGACGTGTGCCACCGTGATCGCTTCGCAAGCGCTGATCTCGGGCGTGTACTCCTTGACCAGCCAAGCCACGATGCTCGGCTTTCTGCCGCGCTTTTCGATTCGGCACACCTCGGCCCACGAGCGCGGCCAAATCTACATTCCAAGCGTGAACTACGCGTTGATGCTCGCCGCCATCGGTCTGGTGCTCGGCTTCAAGTCATCGGACGCGCTCGCCGCCGCGTACGGCATCGCCGTAACGCTAACCATGGTCATCACCACCATCTTGGCGTTCTTTTTGGTGCGCTACGGTTGGGGCTGGGGCTACCACAAGGCGATTCCGCTCTCGCTCGTGTTCTTCATCCCCGAAATGTTTTTCGTGGGTGCCAACGCGGTGAAGATCGAGCATGGCGGTTGGTTCCCGCTGATCATTGGCGCGACCATCTTCGCGATCATGGTCACGTGGAAGCGCGGCCGTGAGATCCTCGCCGAGCGCTTCGCCGAGCAGCTCCTACCGCTTTCGGATTTCTACGACGTGATCGCCGTCGAGCTCCCGGCGCGTGTGCCCGGCACGGCGGTGTTCATGACGGGCGCTCGGGACGGCACTCCGCCCGCGCTGCTCCACAATTTCTTGCACAACCGTGTGCTGCACCAAAATATCGTGCTGCTCACGATCGTGACCGACGACTCGGCGCGCGTCGCGGAGGCGGAGCGCTTCAAGCTCGAGAAGCTCGACCACGGCTTCTGTCGCATCGTCGGGCGTTACGGGTTCATGGAACAACCGGACGCGCCGGCATTGCTGATCGCGGCCGGGCTGATCCACACCGTCGAGCACACGACCTTCTTCCTCGGCCGTGAGAACCTCGTCGCAACCCGGCGCCCTGGTATGGCGCGCTGGCGGGTCAGCCTATTCGCGTTCATGTCGCGCAATGCGCAGCCGGCGACCAAGTTCTTCAACATCCCGCCGGACCGCGTGATGGAAATCGGCGCGCAGATCGAGCTCTGAGCCGCTACTCGAATTGCATGCACATTGACTGAAGCGGGCACCCGGCCCGCTATCCGGAGGCGGACGCCTGCGAGGCAGATTTGCTCCGCGCGCTAAGCTAGCGATCGCACGTCGAAATCCTGCCTGGATGCACTCGGTCGTGCTCCCGCGGTCAAGCCATCGAGCGGCACCGCGACAGGCGGTCACGTCGTGAATCAACACTAGAATTCGCTGCCTTGAGTGAAGCTTGCAGCGCATGCTAGTAGCCGCCGTCGCGCTGCGCTAAAGCAGCCGCGCTGTCGCGGGATCCGAAGGGGATTCTCGCCCTGAACTGAGGAGCCAGCCTTGCACCGTCGACTCGGAGCTTCCGTCTCGTTTTTCCTGTCCTGCCTGTTCGGGTGGGTACTTTTACTGACGCCTTCGCTCGCTCATGCGGCAGCGGCGCAGCCCGTCCACGGCGGCGAGGCCGATCTGATCTTGCCAGACCTCGGCAGCGTGGAAGTGCTCGGCATGAAGGGGAGCTCGCTCCTCGAGCTCGGCATGATCGTCGCGGCGCTCGGCTTGGTCTTCGGCGTCGTCACGCTGTTGCAGGTAAAGAACCTGCCAACCCACAAGTCGATGGCTGAAGTCTCGCAGATCATCTGGGAGACCTGCAAAACCTACCTGATCACTCAGGGCAAGTTCATCATGATGTTGGAGGTTCTGATCGGCGCGATCATCCTCCTGTACTTCGGAGTCTTGGAGCACATGCCGGCCGTCAAGGTCGCGATGATCCTCGGCTTTAGCATCGTCGGCATTCTCGGCAGCTACGGCGTGGCCTGGTTCGGTATTCGCATCAACACGTACGCCAACTCGCGGACGGCGTTCGCGAGCCTCCGCGGCTCTCCGCACGCGGTTTATGCCATTCCACTGAAGTCCGGCATGAGCATCGGCATGCTCTTGATCAGCGTCGAGCTCCTGCTCATGTTGATGATTCTGCTGTTCGTACCCGGTGACTACGCGGGCCCGTGCTTCATCGGCTTCGCCATCGGCGAGTCACTCGGCGCTTCGGCCCTGCGTATCGCGGGCGGCATCTTCACCAAGATCGCCGACATCGGCTCGGATCTGATGAAGATCGTGTTCAAGGTCAAAGAAGACGACGCGCGCAACCCTGGGGTCATCGCCGATTGCACCGGCGACAACGCGGGTGATTCCGTAGGCCCGAGCGCGGACGGCTTCGAGACCTACGGCGTGACCGGCGTCGCGCTGATTTCCTTCATCCTGCTCGCCGTTCACGATCCGCAAATCCAGGTCCGGCTCTTGGTCTGGATCTTCGGCATGCGCATCATGATGGTCGTGGCGAGCGTGGTCTCGTACCTGATCAACGAGGTCATCCAAAAGGCCATGATCGGCGACAAGAAGAAGATCAACTTCGAGCACCCGCTGACTTGGCTCGTGTGGCTCACCTCGTTCTTGTCGATCGGCCTCACGTTCGTGGTCTCGCACGCCATGATCGGCGACCTCGGCAATGGCAACCTGTGGTGGGTGCTCTCGCTCATCATCAGCTGCGGCACGCTCGCTGGCGCGGTGATTCCCGAGTTGATCAAGGTGTTTACCTCGACGGAATCGGCTCACGTCAAAGAGGTCGTGATCTCCTCGCGTGAGGGTGGCCCGTCCTTGAACATCTTGTCTGGCCTCACCGCGGGCAACTACAGCGCTTACTGGATGGGCGTCGTGCTCACCATTCTGATGGCCCTCGCCTATTACTTCAGCATGATGGGTCTCGGTGACCTGATGCTGGCGCCGGCCGTGTTCGCCTTCGGCTTGGTCGCGTTCGGCTTCCTGGGCATGGGCCCGGTGACCATCGCGGTCGACTCGTACGGTCCAGTGACGGACAACGCGCAGTCGGTGTTCGAGCTCTCCTTGATCACCGAGATCGAGGGCGCGGGCGCGGAGATCGAGAAGCAATACGGCTTCAAGGTCGACTTCGAGCGAGCGAAAGAGCTGCTCGAGGAGAACGATGGCGCGGGCAACACGTTCAAAGCCACCGCCAAACCCGTGCTCATCGGCACCGCAGTGGTGGGCGCCACCACGATGATCTTCTCGATCGTCGTCTTGCTCACCGACGGCCTGACGAAGAACGTGGAAAATCTGAGCATTTTGCACGCGCCCTTCCTGCTCGGGCTGATCTCGGGCGGCGGCATCATCTTCTGGTTCACGGGCGCTTCCACGCAGGCGGTCGTCGCCGGCGCGTACCAGGCCGTCGAGTTCATCAAGAAGAACATGAACCTCGAGAACGCCGAGAAAGCGTCGATCGAGGACAGCAAGAAGGTGGTCGAGATTTGCACGCGCTACGCGCAGCGCGGCATGGTCAACATCTTCATGACGGTGTTCTGCTCCACGCTCGCCTTCGCCTGCATGGACCCGTTCTTGTTCATCGGTTACTTGATCTCGCTCGCGCTGTTCGGCCTATTCCAAGCCCTGTTCTTGGCCAACGCCGGCGGTGCCTGGGACAACGCGAAGAAGATCGTCGAGGTCGAGCTCAAGGAACGCGGCACGGATCTGCACGCGGCCGCCATCGTCGGCGACACCGTGGGCGACCCGTTCAAGGACACCTCGTCCGTCGCGATGAACCCGATCATCAAGTTCACGACGCTCTTCGGCCTGCTCGCCGTCGAGCTCGCGATCCAGCTCGATCGGCAAACCAGCGCCATTTTGGCCGTGCTCTTCAGCCTAGCCACGATGTTCTTCGTCTGGCGCTCCTTCTACGGCATGCGCATCAGCCAGAGTCCGGAAAGCGCCGCAGCAGCCGATGCCGCGCCCGCAGCGTCGGCCTCGTCACACTGAGCTTGGCTCAGCGTGAATAGCGCGGGGAGGGCTTCGGCTCTCCCCGTTTTTTTTTGGTTTGTGAGTCGAACGCAGAGGAGCGTAGCCTTAGGCCATGTACGTCGTGGTCGTGAATGTGCACGTGAAGAGTGAGCACGTGGCGGCCTTCGTCGCCGCGACACGCGAGAATCATTTGGGCACGCGCGCTGAACCGGGGAACGTGCGCTTCGACGTGCTGCGTCGAACCGACGACCCGGATCGCTTCGTGTTCTACGAAGCGTATCGAGATGAAGCCGGCTTCTTCGCCCACCAACAGAGCGCGCACTACCTGACCTGGAAGGCGACGGTAGCGGATATGATGGCGGAGCCGCGCTCGCCGCAAAAATGCACGAGTCTCTTCCCTGAGCCCTGGCAATGACGGGCTCGCTCTCGGCACGCGGCTTCGAATTCGCGCACCGCACGCGAGTCGTGCTCGGCGCGGGAGTCTGGACGCGAGCATTCGCCGAGGCTCAAAGCTATGGCCGCAACGTGCTGCTCGTGACGGGCGCTTCGTCCCTGGCGCAGCTTGGGCTGGAGCCGACGTTGACCGAAGAAGCACGGCGATTCAGCCTGATTTCCCAGAGATTTTCCGTGCCCCACGAACCGGATGTAGAGCTCGCGGATCGCGCGGGGTCACTCGCGCGTTCGAGCGCCGCACAGGTGGTGCTCGCGATTGGTGGTGGCAGCGCGCTCGACATCGCCAAAGCCGCTGCGGCGCTGGCGACGAATCCGGGCTCCGCGCGTGACTACCTGGAAGGCCTGCCAAGTGGTGACCCGAAGCCGGTCGCCATTGCACCGCTACCCGTGGTGTGCGTGCCGACGACCGCGGGCACCGGTTCCGAGGTCACGAAGAACTCGGTGCTGCAAGTTCCAGAGCTAGAGGTCAAACGCAGCATGCGTTCCGAGCTGCTCTTTCCTCGCGCCGCGTTCATCGACCCCACGCTATCGGGTCGCGCTCCTTTGCCCGTGCGCGCGGGCACCGGCTTCGATGCGCTGACGCACTTGGCGGAAGCCTTTTGCTCGCGCAACGCCTCGCCGATCAGCGACGCTCTGGCGCGAGACGGCATTCCGCGCGCCGTGAACGCGCTGAGCGCGCTCGCTTCCGGCAGCGCAGGGGACGCCGAGGCGTTGGACCTGGCGATCGCCTCGACGCTCGGCGGAATTTGTCTGGCCAACGCGGGCCTGGGCGCCGCGCATGGCTTGATCGCGCCGCTCGGTGGCCTGTACCCGAACATTCCCCACGGCGCTGGGCTCGCATGCCTGCTTCCCGCAACACTATTGATCAATGACCAAGCAGCGAGAAGCGACGCGACCGCCAGCACGCGGCTGGCCGAGCTCGCACGACTTCTGGCTGGAGGCGCCGCAACCGTCATGGACGCGGCAAACGCGCTGCTCGCGCTGCGCCGAGCCCTCCGGCTACCGGCTCTCGGCTCTTACGCACGGATCGACGTGGCGCGCGTCGTCGCGTCCCCAAGCGGCAGCCTGAAGACCAACCCCGTGCCGCTCGGCGAACGCGAGCTGTGCGCGCTTCTCGAACTAGCGCTCGCCGACTGACGCTTGCGTCTTCAGCCCCACCTCGCCACTGCCTCGCGTCTTCAGACCAGCCTCGCCACTGCCTCGCGTAGTTTGATGTTTAAGTTTAAACTTCAGAATTGAAACGAAACAAGGGCCGGATTCTAAACTCAGCCCGCGAATCGCCTCGCGCGAGCCCTCGCGCGAGTTGCCTCACGTGCTCGTGAATGGCATGAAAGAGGCGAAATGTCGCCGCGAAGCGCGCTTGGCCTGCTGCTCCTCGCCATCGGCTGCAATCGCACACCCGAGCCATCGACGCTCGAGCGGTCCGCCGAAGCCGCGCCGCAGCCTCCCTCGCTCGCACCAGCCACTGCTGTGCCAAGCGCTCCGCTCAGTGCGGCGCCGGTCGTCTCCGGCTCGCCGCTCGCGAGCGCGCCGAGCGCACCGAGTGCAGGGCCGCACTCGACGCTCAAGCGCGTGATCGTGATTGCGATGGAGAACCACGACGCCAGCGAGATCTATCAGGACACGGCGAACGCGCCGTACATTCACTCACTCGTGCAACGCTACGCGCACGCCGAGAACTTCGAGGACGAACTGCCGCTCGAGGTGCCGAGCGAGGCGCACTACGTCTGGATGGAAGCTGGCACGAGTCATTTCTCGGACGCCACGTTCCCGGACGATGATCCGCCGTCGCCATCGGTCAGCACCGGCAGCAGCAAGCACCTCGTGACTCAGATCAAGAACGCCAAGGGGCTCTCTTGGATGAGTTACCAAGAGGGCATGAATGAAGAGACTGGCGCGTGCCCCATCAAAATCTCGGGATTTTACGCGCCCAAGCACAATCCGTTCATTTTCTTCCGCGATATTTCCGGGGATCCGCCCAGCAAGGACACCGCGTATTGCGCCGCACACCACAAGCCTTACTCCGCGCTCGAGCACGACTTGCAGGGTGAGCTCGCGAGCTACGTGTTCATCACCCCGGACGAATGTCACGACATGCATTGGCAGCGCGGCTGCCCAGAGGAGAACCCGATTCGCACCGGAGACCGCTGGCTCCAGGCCGAGCTCCCGCGTTTGATCGACTATGCCGACAAGCACGACAGCGTCATCTTCATCACCTTCGATGAAGGCGGGTCCACGCTCAAGTTGCCATTCCTCGCTGTCGGCTCGGTCGTAAAATCAGGGTATGCGAGCTCGGAGCACTACACGCACAGCTCGCAGCTCAAGTCGGTCGAGCTGATTTTGGGACTACCGCTCTTGCCCACCGTAACAAACTCAGCTGATTTGTCGGACCTGTTCAAGCCGGGGCTTTTTCCTTGAGCGCGCGGAGTCGGTTCGCGGATCTGTTTGCGCTCGATCCAAAGGTCTCGTACCTGAACCACGGCGCCTTCGGTGCATGCCCGCACTCGGTGCTCGCGGTCCAACAAGGATTCCGGGCGCAGCTCGAGCGCAACTCGCTGCACTTTTTTCTGCGCGAGTTGGAGGGCCTGTTCGACCAAACGCGCGCAGTTTTAGCGCCATTTCTGGGGGCAAAACCGGCTGATTTGGTGTTCGTGCCGAATGCGACCGCGGGCGTGAATACCGTCCTTGCCTCCATCGACCAAGAGCCGGGCTCGGAGGTCGTGATCACGGATCACACTTATCCGGCGTGCCGCAACGCGGTCGAGTACTGGGCCAAACGCCGCTCCGTAACGGTGCGCACCGCGAAACTGCCCTTTCCGCTGGCCTCCGCCGCCGAGCTCAAGGCAGCGATTCTCGATGCGGTGACTCCGCGCACACGGCTCGTGCTCCTCGATCACGTAACGAGCCCGAGCGGGCTCGTCGTCCCGGTCGAAGAATTGGTGCCCGCGCTGCGTGAGCGCGGTATCGACACCCTGGTCGACGGTGCGCACGGTCCGGGCATGCTGCCACTCGATCTCGAGCGGCTCGGCGCGACCTACTACACTGGCAACCTGCACAAGTGGTGCTGTGCGCCCAAAGGTGCCGCATTCCTCTGGGTGCCACAGGCTCGCCAAGACTCGATTCACCCGCTCGTCATCAGCCACGGTTGGTCCACCGTGCGCACGGATCGTTCGCGGTTCCTGCTCGAGTTCGACTGGCCCGGCACGCTCGATCCGAGCGCCATCCTGAGCGTTCCAGCCGCGCTCTCCTTCCTGAGCGGTCTGTTCGAAGGCGGTTTTCCCGCGCTTTACGCGCATAATCGCGCGCTCGCGCTACGCGGTCGCGACGCTTTGTGCGCAGCGCTCGGCACGGCGCCGCCCTGCCCCGACAGCATGGTCGGCTCACTCGCCGCCGTGCTCTTTCCCGAGCGCACGCCGAAATCGCCCACACCCGATGCGCTCTATGCCGCGCTCGTCGCGCGCGGCATAGAAGTGCCCATCGTCCCGATGCCAGGCTACCCCTCCGGGTTCGTGCGTATTGCAGCGCAAGTCTACAACTCAGAAACCGAATTCGTCGCCCTCGGCGAAGCCTTGCGTGAAGAGCTCGGCCTCACGAGTGCCGCTTCTGGTTGAGCTGCGCCCGACCCACCCGTTGCGACGAGCCCGCGAAGGCTCGAAAAACACGCAAAGTCGGCGTTCTGTTGCGGAAGCGAGCCGTGTGAAACCAGATCTGAAGTCTAAACCTAAACATCAGATCTAGTTTCGAAATCGGCTCGGTGCGGCTCGGTTCCACTCGGCTCGGCTCGGCGAGGTGCGGCTCAGCTCGGTGCGGTGCGGCGCGGCCCGGTGCGGCGTTCTGTTGCGGAAGCGAGCCGTGTGGCAAGAAGTGATGTTTAAACTCAATGCCGTTCGGTTAAGGACCGAGACCACAATATGGACCCCATCGCTCATGCTGCCCCCACAACATATCGTAGGGTTCGCCGCTTAAGTGAACGGCATTGTGTTTAAACTTAAACATCAGATCTAGTTTCGAAACGGGCTCGGCTCGCAGGGCGATCGGGGCCGGAGTTGCCAGAGTGAGGCTGAGCGGTTGACGGCGCCGCCGAGCGCCCACGCCCCCACCCCGGAGCCCCGCACTATTCGGCGGCTTTGTTGGCTTGCGCGAGCAGCGGGAAGCCGAGCGCCTCGCGTTGCGCGAGATAATTTTCTGCCACGCTGCGCGCCAGAGTGCGCACGCGCAGGATGTAGCGCTGCCGCTCGGTGACGCTGATCGCGCCGCGCGCGTCGAGCACGTTGAAGGCGTGCGCGGCTTTGACGATGAAGTCATAGGCCGGCAAAACGAGCTTTTTTAGCGGATCGGTGTCGCGCGCCAAGAGGCGTTGGGCTTCGGCTTCGTTCTTGTCGAAGGCCGCGAAATGCGCGGCCGCGTCGGCCTCTTCGAAGTTGTACGTCGACCACTCCCACTCGGCGCGCTTGTACAGCTCGCTGAAGGAGACATGCGCGTTGTACTTGAGGTCGTACATCGAATCGACGTCTTGCAAGTACATCGCCATGCGACCGAGGCCGTACGTGAGCTCACCGCTGACCGGCTTACAATCGAAGCCGCCCGCCTGTTGGAAATACGTAAACTGGCCGATCTCCAGACCATCCAGCCAGACTTGCCAACCCAGGCCCCAAGCGCCGAGCGTGGGACTCTCCCAGTCGTCCTCGATGAAGCGCACGTCGTGCTCGAGGGGTTTGGTGCCAATCGCCTCGAGCGACTCCAAATACAGGTCCTGAATGTTGATCGGGCTTGGCTTCAGAATGACCTGAAACTGATCGAACTGCTGCAAGCGATTCGGGTTGTCGCCGTAGCGACCATCCGTCGGCCGGCGCGACGGCTCGACGTACGCCGCATTCCACGGCTCCGGACCGAGCGCGCGCAAGAACGTGGCCGGGTTGTACGTACCGGCGCCGACCTCGGAGTTGTACGGCTGAACGATGAGACAGCCGCGCTCCGCCCAAAAGCGCTGCAAGGTCAGAATGATGTCCTGAAAGTACATGGCGCCCGGAGATTAGCCGCTTTTCGCGCGCTTACAAGCGCTCGGCGCGCGACGAACCGCCTGCAGTCGCGCGAACGCGCGCGTTTGTGAGGCTAGTGATAGCGCGTGCGCGCGGTTCATTTTTGAGTACGCTGCGCGCCAGATGAAGCTTGGCTGGGCGCGGGTGCGTGGGGCACCGATTGCGACGATCGCGGGCGGCCTTGCGTGGTTGGTCGCTGCAATCTTGTTGCTGTATCGACTTCCCTATGGGGTGAGCAATCGCGACGAAGCGTTCTACAGCGCTATCCCGTATTCGTTCTTACTCGGCAACCGCCCTTACGTCGACGAGCTCGCGCTGCATCAGAACGCCGGGCTCTTGCTAGTGCCATTTTACAAGCTGTACGTGGCGGTTGTTGGCTCGGCGGACGGCATCATCCTGTTCAATCGACGGCTCTATTTCGTGTGTGTGGCCGTGTGCTCGCTCGCCACGTACCGG
The DNA here is from genome assembly GCA_035485095.1 of Polyangiaceae bacterium. Lineage (GTDB taxonomy): Bacteria > Myxococcota_A > Polyangia > Polyangiales > Polyangiaceae > PMG-095. The sequence goes on from DATHOI010000622.1 coordinate 19,527, forward strand.
TTCGTGTCGCGCCTCGTGGGGCGAAGCACCGCGTGCTGGGCCGCGGCGCTCGTGCTGACGTTCTCGTACTGCAACCTGTTTGCGGTCAGCTACAACACCGTCGGAGCCTTCGGCTTATTCCTCGGAAGTCTGTGCGCTGCACAGGGCGTACGCGCGGCGCGCCCGGGTCGTTCGCTGTTCGTCGCGAGTCTGTTTTTCCTCGTGGCCGTCTTCGCCTATCCGGGGCTCGCGGTAGCGGTGCTCCCGTACGCCGCGCTGGTCATCGCCTGGCTGTACCGGAGGGCGCCACGCGCCGCCCTGCGGAGCGGACTGCTCGGCCTCGCCGCGGGTTTTGCCGTCGCGCTCGCGGTTGGCATCCCGCTCACGATCTGGATCGGCAAGTCCGGCTTTCAGCACCTAGTCTGCTTTTCGCGCAGCATGGGTTACGTCACGCAGACCGCGTTCGAGAAACTTAATTTTTTTCACTCGGATGCCTGGCGCTGGCACCGGCCGCTGTTCGGCTTCATGGCCCTGTTCGCGCTGTTGCCGTTCGCTTGCCGGAGCTTCGGCCGCGGCTCGTGGTTGGTCGCGCTCGGTGCGATGGCCTGGTGCGGCGTCTGCTATCGGCTGAGCCAACACACGGACGCGCCGAATCCGGCGATGATTTTCCTAATGGCGGTGCCCGTGCTCACGCCCGTCTGTGTCGCACTGAATCACAAATGGCCGCACGCCCGTTTCGTGCTCGAGCTCATTTGGGCGCCCTCTGTTCTGTCGATGGCCGCGACCACTTACTCGAGCGCGAACGGCTTCTACGCGACCTCGCTCGGCGCGCTCGGCGCTCTGGTCGCGGGAGTCACGAGCCTGGCCGGCTATCTGCAAACATTGGCTGAACGCAATCCGAAGCTCAGAGTGGGCCACGAAGTGGTGCTGCGCACGTTCTGTCTCTCCTGCTGGCTTGTCCACGTTCACAGCCTATTTGCAGCCGTCTACGACGACGAACCGGCCTTCCGCGCCCATGACACTCGCGTCAGCGGAGGTCCATTCCGCGGCGCGATCGCGACGCGCTCCGAGGCCGCACGGCTAGTCGCGGTGGACGCTGATTTGAAGCGACTCGCCGGCTCGGCAAGCTCATTGACGGTCTTCGACGGCTTCGCCACGGGTTACCTCTCGACTCGGCTGAAGCCCCTCACCTTCACGCAATGGATCGTATGGTGCATGACGACCAAGTACGATCGGCAGATCATGCAGGAAACTTTCGGCGGGCCCGGGCGCTTGCCAGATTTGGTGCTCGAGATCGGGATGAAGCCCACGGCTCGGAGACTTTGGGAGAAATACGAGCGCGGTCACTATCACGCAGTGGTCGTGCGCCACGATTTCCAGTACGTGATCCTGCAACGGAACAAGGACTAGAGCCTGTTCGTTGCTGGCTAGCTCGCGGGTAGCATGGTCGGTCACTGTCGTTCCGACACCTTCTACCGAAGTCGAGAGATCGGGTCGACGCTGGCTATCCCTACGCTCCGCGCCATGAAGGTAGGGCGACGGAGAGATACCATATCGTCTAGATGTCACACTCCCCACGCATTACCATGACGACATCCGACATGGCGAATTTCGCTCAGAGAGCATCCACACCCAACGGAATTACTATATGCGACGATCGATGCCGGGATTAATCTACGATCGACGATAGAGGCTGATCGACTTCAATTCACGGAGATACAATGAATCAAAGAAAGCTACTTGCGGGCGCGGGTTGCCTTCTCATCGCGATTGCGGCAACCAGCAGCGCCTCAGCGACATCGAGATTCGAGCATTCCAATGCTATTACCGTATGCCAACGAACAAACGGCATCTCTAGTTTTGCCTTCACGCTGTTTGGCAACGGCGACACGACCACTGATATGTATTTGGATTGCGGAAGCGACTACGCGACACTCGATGCATCGGGCGACTACGGACGTACACTACCTCCGCCACGGCTTGGACGTTGGATAGAAGCTCCACCGAAGACGTAACTTGTAATTTTGAAATCGCCGACAAATCCGGAAACGTGTGGTACGTCGGCGCGACGCAACACACGACAGGGAGCGGAACAGGATACCAGGCTTTAACTTGGTCTCCGGGGGGAATATTTGGGGACCCATATTGGTCGTGCGCAGTGCCAAAGGAGACCTCAGGCGGCCTGATTTCGGGGGTTAGCGGGTTTGATATGACACACGAGGATTGAAGCAACCTCGTTTTCAATGAGACAGCTGGAAAGAGCGCAACCGCTCTGTCTGACGGCGACGCGGCCGAGGAAATAGCCGCGCTCTCCGTTTCGGCGAGCGAACTATGACGGTATCCTGCAGCTGACCCCCATTCCCGATCACAACTTGGGCACGGATCGTTTATGGAGAGAACTACCTTTTGGGCGCTTCTAGGCATGGGTGCGCTAGTATTCGCCGCGCTGTTTGAATCTGCGCGCGAGCAACGGGCGACACTGGTCAACGTAAGCAAGCAAATCGCCCGGATTAGGAGCGAGCTCGCAGATGTAAAATCGGAGCGAAACGAATCAGCGGAAATAGGTGCCCTGAGTCATGAAGTGCAAGTTCTAAAGTCAAATCGCGAGACTTACGTTCCTAGTGCGACACAAGACCAGCAAAAAGAGCTCGCCTCCAACGACAAAAGTGAACATGCGACTCAGACACCCCTCGATCCGCAAGCGCGTGCCCAACAACAGCGGGCAGCCAATAAGGCCCTCGCCGACAAAGCCGGGGCGAAGCTTGACTCACTACTCCGCACTGAGTCAATCGACAGAGACTGGAGTACTAGTACAATTGACGGGATCAATCGCACATTCAGCACTGTTTCCACAAGCCACGTCACAGCTGCGGACTGTCGAACTAACTTCTGCAGAATAGTCATTCAGCATGACTCGTCCGATGATCAACACGAACTCGCGCACAAGGTTTTGAAGGGACCACCGTTTGACCAGGAAATGCTGTTTCGGTATGACTTTGACAGCAGTCCGCCTGAAACAATCCTTACCTCGCTCGGAGCGGCAACTCTTTGAAGGGGCTAGTAGATTCAGCGCACTGACCCTGGTCGCCCTCGCGAAATTGGCCGAGACGTTGCTCGATGGGTTGAGCTCAGGGTGAGGACATCGCGGCGCGCCGTTGCGGTGACAGAGGACGGTCATAGCTGATCGCACCAACTTGAGTTCGTGCGCGAAAATAAAGTGTGATGGCCGTCCTACTAGCAAAGCAGGGACGACACCCGGTCAAGGTGATCGCGCGAACACTCGGCGTGTTACGCTCGAACGTACTGGAGCAGCTCCGTGCTCCGCGCCAACACCGCCGTCGGAGCCGTCGCCTAGCACAGAATCAGCAGAAAATGAGACCATTCTGAAGGGTATCCGTTCGGTCACCCCGTCAGTGACGGAGTCTGCGCCGCGCTGTAGTGAACGGGGCGATGCGCGGATCAGGTCGGCGGCGAGAGCACGACGGGGCGGAAGACGTTGGCAGCCAGCTTCTGCTGAGTTCGGGCTGCTCGAGTATCTTTTGCCAGTAGACGGGGGCGAGCTTGAGCAGGCGATCACAGGGCCAAGTGCGGAGCAAGCAGAACAAATCCCTGAGGTAGCCGTGCGGCTCGATATTGTGGAGCGGAGCACTGGCGAGGAGCGAAACGAACACGGTGTTGACGGCGGCGCCGTCGTCGCTGCCGACGAAGAGCCAGTTTCGACAGCCGAGGACCTGCCTGCGCAGATTCAGCTCGCTGATGTTGCTGTGTACGGGGAGACTGACGTCGAGGAAGCGGCGCAGAGCGATGCGTTGATTGCGGGCGTATCCGAGCGCTGCATGGACGGGTCCGGTCCGGCCCGGGGGGCAACTCCAGGGGCCGTATTCCTCCGTATACTCGCCCGAGCCCGACGGAGCCCTTGACGAGACCAGCTTGCAGAGGGCTTTGAAGCACATGTCTTCCAGCGCGGCGCATTGCGCGTAGCGTGCAACCGGCCTTTTGAACTTGTCCTTATGTGGAGCTTCAGTCGCACCCCTTTCGCGAGGCTCATTGCGGTAACTGGTCAGCGAATCACAGCCTTCTCATGGAAGCCAAGACGAGTGGTTGGTATAAGCTCCGCGCGCCCGCCGTCGGAGTGACACCAGGTCTAAGTAATGCCGTTCGCTTCCGTTTTCTTTCTGTTCGCGTTTCTGCCGATTTTTCTGAGCGCGTACTATCTCGCCCCACGCGTCGCGCGCAATTGGGTAGCGCTCGCTGGGAGCTTGCTGTTCTACGCTTGGGGCGCGCCGCGTTTCGTTTTCGTGCTCATTGGGGTGAGCGGTGTCGACTACGTGTTCAGTCGCCGTATTGCGTCCGCGGCTTCGAATAGCAAACGACGCAAGCTGCTGCTCGCGGTCGCGGTCAGCCTCAATTTGTCGCTACTCTTCTACTTCAAGTACGCGAATTTCGTAGTTCACCAGAGCAATGACTTGTTCGCGTTCTTCGGGCGCGGCCCGATCGCTTGGCAGGACATCGCGTTGCCGATGGGCGTCTCATTCGTGGTCTTCGAAGAGATTTCGTACCTCGTGGACGTGTATCGCGAAACGGCGCGGCCGGCCTCGCGCTTCTTGGACTACGCGCTGTTCTTGTCGCTCTTCCCGCACTCGATAGCGGGCCCGATTTTTCGATGGCGAGATCTCGCAGAGCAATTGCGTGCTCGGACTCATTCACTCGACGCAGCCTTCGACGGGTTCCTGCGATTTTGTTTTGGCTTGGGGAAGAAGGTGCTGGTGGCAAATCAAGTCGCCGCCGTCGCTGACAAGGTGTTCGGACATGACATTGCAACGCTGCCGACGAGCTACGCGTGGCTCGGCATGCTCGCTTACACGTTGCAGATTTACTTCGATTTCTCGGGCTATTCTGACATGGCCATCGGGCTTGGTAAGATGATGGGCTTCTCCTTCAAGGAGAATTTCGACGCGCCGTACAGCTCCGCGAGTATCACCGAATTTTGGCGGCGCTGGCACATCTCGCTCTCCAGTTGGCTACGCGATTACTTGTACATCCCTCTCGGCGGGAGTCGCGAAGGGACCCTGAAGCAGTACCGCAACCTGGTCATCGTCTTCTTGTGTTGCGGGTTTTGGCACGGCGCCAATTGGACGTTCTTTGCCTGGGGCGCGTACCACGGCGCGTGGCTGATCATCGAAAGGACCCGCGTGTGGCAGCGCCTGTCACGAGGCTTGCCGCGCGTCGCCGGTGTGCTCTTGACGTTTCTGGTCGTCATGTTCGGTTGGGTGCTGTTCCGTTCTGAGAGCTTGGCCCATGCCTGGGGCTTTTTGCGGCACTTAGTCAGTCTTCACCCTGCCGCCACGAGTGGCACGATCATCAGTTGGGGCGAGCTGATTTCGAACCGTGCCGCAGTGTTCGGCGCACTCGGGCTGGTGGGTTGCTTCGCGACTGGCTTGCCCGAATTCGAAACGTGGTGCGCTTGGTTCGTCGGCAAGCGGCGCGCACCCAACGAGTCCGCGCTCGGGGAGCTCGTGCGTTGGTTGGGGGCTGCTGGCGCGCTATCCCTGGCGGTGCTCTCGCTCGTGAACTCCAACTTCAACCCATTCATCTACTTCCGGTTTTGATGCCGCGCCCTTTGAAGCTCGGTCTCTTGCTGTTGCCGCTGCTTCTGCTGCTGGTCGTGTGTGAGGGCGCGTTCTTTCCGGAAGCCACGTTCTCGCGAAAAACGCAGGGTGATTTGTTCGGCGTGCTGAAAGCCGTGCCGCGTCCGGATTTGCGCTTGAGCAGTTTTTGGCACGGCACATTTCAGAGCGCAGAAGAGAGCTACTTCGAGGCCAATCTGACGTTCAAGCCGGACTTGGTGCGCACCGAGAACACGCTCAACCTGGTGCTGTTTCAGGAGATCTCCGCCCATACGGGCATTCCTCTGCTCCTCGGCAAGCAGAACACGCTTTTCGAAATGAACTACGTCGACAACCTGAACGCAGTTTGCGATGAAAAACACGACCCCCCACCGCCCGCGCCGGGTCCCATCGAGGAGTCGGCGCAGCGCCTGGGTCAAGCGGCGCGTGCCTTTGCAGCTCTCGGGATCGACTTCATGGTGGTGCTCTATCCGAGCAAGGCTTGGCTCTTGCCAGACCGAGTGCCGGCACGCTTCGAATTGCCGGGCGGGAAACTGAAGGCAGCCGAGGGTTTTTCGCATCTGCTAGCGGAGCTGCGAAAAAATGGTGTCCCCGTCATCGACGGGGTGGAAGCGCTGACCGAGCTGCGCCAAAAAAATCCCTCGCTACCGCTGTACAATCGCGGTGGCACGCACTGGACCGACCCCGCGGCGTGTAGCGTCGTTCAGCGCATCGTCGCTCGATTGCCGAAAGAAGGTACGAGCCCGGTGCCAGGTTCCAGTGGGCTTGATTGCGTGCTGGGGCCGCCCGCGCCGGCATCCGGAATTGATACGGACATTGCGGAGCTCAGCAATGTTTGGGACATCGGGCGCTTCACGGATCAGATCCCGAGCGTGACGCCA
>DATHOI010000623.1:0-3880 GCA_035485095.1 Polyangiaceae bacterium
CCGCTCAACGCGCGAATGCCGCCGATGGCGAGCAACAAGACCGCGCCGCCCAGAATCGCAAACACGACCTTGCCGGTGTTCTTCTTGCGCGGGTAGATGTCGAGATCGTCGGTCGTGCTCGGTTGCAGCAACACAGGTGCAGCAGGCGGAGCTACGCGCACTTGCGATGGTATCGTCATCGCCATCGGCTTCTTGCGCGGCGGCGGCGGTTCCGCTTGTGCTTCCGGCGCGATCACCACCGCGGGCGTGCTGGGACCGTCCTTTGGGGTGTAGGCAATCGCGTAACCTGGCACGTCACTAGGCGCCGTTGGCGGGGCCTCGGCCGTTGGTGCGGCGATCGGTGCGGGCGGTGCGGGCGGCGCAATAGGGCTCGCCGAGTAGCCGAGCAACGTTTGCTTGTGCAGCAACACCGGCCCGCCAGCGACCGGCGCAGCGGGCGGCATGGGCTCGGTGACCGTGGTCACGGGTGCGGGAGTTTGCGGGGCTACCACTGCCTGCTTCGGCGCGGGCATCGGCTCGGGCGGAGGTGGCGGGGCTGGCCTGGTCGCCGCGGGTTGTGGCGTGAGCAACGCCTGCTGCGCAGGGATGGGCTGCGTGGTCGTTAGCGGCTGAGCGGGGATCGTGGGCGCAGGCGGAGGTTGGGGGTACGGCGTCGCAGTGACAGGCGCGGGCGCCGCGCCCACGCTGATCGGTGCGATGCCGAGCAAGTTCTGCTTGGGAGCTGGTTTCGCGGCCGCCGGGGCGGGTGACGGCGCGGCCGGCGACGGCGCTGCGATCGGTATTACCGGGACCGGAGCCGGAGCCGCCGCGGCGGGAACGGCGGCAGGAGCGGGATTGGCGTCGTCTTCCCAAAACGGCGTGAAGCTCTCGGCGAGCCGATCGGCGTCTTCCAGACTCAGAGGCGCCGACGACGGGGGGCCTTTACCGGGTTGATCGGGCATCAGCAGCAGATCTGAGGCTAGCATCGCCGCTTGGGGCTCCGCAACGCGCGGAAAGGCTGAGGTTTGGCCGATTGCCGCTCTGTACGCTAAGAGCTTATCGAAGGCGGCATGCGATTTTCGAAATTGGTCCTGCGCTGGGCGCTCCCGCTCGGGATCGCCGTGTGCGACGTCGCCTGTCGTGGAGCGAGCCCGGCAACGGGTGAGCGCGCGACCCCAGTATCCTCGGCTGTTTCGTTGGTGCAAAACGCGTTGCCGACGAGGCCAGAAGCCGTGGCCAGCGCGGACGCTTGGGCCGTGCAAGGCGCCAAGGTCGGCGGGTCGGAGGGCGCGCGGCGCTTGCTCGACGCTGCTGCACTGCGACAGCGGATTTTTCGTGTCGACCATCGTGAGGCGGACGCGCTGGAGGCACTCGAATTGTACCGCCAGGCGGCACAGCTCAGCGGCGAGCAACGCTGCGCGGCGCTGACCGCGGCCGCATTGCTCGAGGGTGAGCTGCGCGCCGATCCGGGCGCCACGTTCCGCGCGGTATTTCGCGCCGAGCACTCGCCCAGCGCAAGTGCCGCCTGCAAGGAGCACGCAGAATCGATCCTCGCGACGCTGAGCGCTTATCGGCCCCTGCCGCCGGTGCTCGCTGGACTGGCCGCGGAGGCGGCGGCGCCGTCCGCGTCATCTGTGTCGGTCGCTTCGCCGGCCTCCGCCGGCGCTTCCGCCGCGACCGCGCAGCTCGATGAGCGCTCGGCGAGCGAAGGCGTGATCGAGCCCGCGCTCGGCAGCGCGCCGCACGGTCAGGCGCGCGTCACCAAGATTGAGCGCTACGGCGCGCAAGACGCGGCGCGTGTGGTGATCTTCGTCACCGAGCCCTCGACGTACAAGGTCGGGTTTTTGGACGAGGGCAGCAAGAACCCGCGCCTTTTCGTGGATATCGACGCAGCCAGCTACCACGGCCAAAAGAACTTCGACGTGGGCGGGCTGGTCGAGCGAGTCCGCGTTGGTGCCGAGGCCAACCGGACGCGCGTCGTGCTCGACCTCAACTCCGTGGCGTATCGGCGCGTGTTCTACGTGCCGGAGCCATTTCGCCTAGTAATCGACGTTTCGAAAGACGCTCCGAAGCGTCCTGAAGAGGTCGCGCACGGCCCGCGCACGGTTCGCCGCGTGGTGCTGGACCCCGGGCACGGCGGCCATGATCCGGGCGCGAGTGGCCCGAGCGGTCTGCGCGAGAAAGACGTGACGCTCGACATCGCGCACCGCGCTGCGCCGCTGATCGCGCGCGAGCTCGGCATCTCGACGCTGCTCACGCGTGACAGTGACGACTACGTTGCGCTCGATGAGCGCACTGCGCGCGCCAACGCGTTTCAAGCCGATCTGTTCTTGTCGATTCATTGCAACGCGAGCGAGGACGGCGCCGGTCGCGGTGTGATGACCTTCGTGCTCGACGACTCGCGCGATGCCACCTCGACGCGAGTGGCAGCTCGTGAAAATGACTCCTCCACGGCAGCAGCGGCGGAGCTCGCGAACGCGTTCCGTCAAGGCGACGGCGGCGGCTCGGCTCGCTCCAATCACTTCGCGGAGCTCTTGCAGCGTGCGGCCGTGGCGTCGCTCGCGCCGAGTTATGGGGACATTCCGAACTCGGGCATCAAGCGCGCCGGCTTTTACGTGCTGGCGGGCGCGCGAATGCCTGCGGTCTTGTTCGAGACGTCGTTCATTTCCAATCCGGTCGGCGAGACCCGCTTCAACACCGGTGACTTCCGGCAGAAAATTGCAGATGCCATCGTGAACGCGATTCGCGCGTATCGAGATGGTCTTTGACGCGACGTGCCGCGCTGGCCGGCCGGCGCGGCACTTTTGCCTACATGAAAGGCCCTAAAACGGTCGCCGCGGGTATTGACTGAGGGGAACTCGGTCCCTATCTTTACGGGCCCGCGCGAGACCGGCGGGCTTTCTCGCAGATCTGTCAGCTATCAGCTAGTCGAGTCCGTTACCGATGACCAAGGTACAGCTAAAGAAATTCCGGGACATGCTCGAGGCGAGGCGCCAAGAAATCATCAAGCGTGCACAGCAGACGCTCGATGAAGACATGGCTCTGGATGCGAACGATCTACCTGACGAGATGGATCTCGCGTCGAGTGAATACCTGCAGTCTTTCCAATTTCGCCTGCGCGGTCGCGAGAAGGCGTTTTTGGACAAGATCCAAAAAGCCATCGACAAGATCGACAAAGGTACGTTCGGCGTGTGCGACGACTGCGGCGAAAAAATCTCCGTCAAGCGCCTCGAAGCGCGCCCCGAGACCACGCTCTGTATCCGCTGCAAAGAGGATCAAGAGCGCGTCGAAAAAGACTTCACCTGAGTCGCGGCGCATCGCGACGCGCTTCGCCGAACGGCGCGGGCGCAACGCGGGCGCGCAACGCTGGAGCGTGCTCTTCATTGCGCGATTCTGAAGTTTAAAATTTGACTTCAGTTTGCGCTTGCCGAGGCGCCACTGCGCTCGAATCGATCAGCGGGCGCGGGCGGCTTTTTCTTTTTTGGCGGGGCGCTTGGCGGCCGATGTTTTGGCGGGCTTGGGCAGCGTGGCGGGCTTACCGACCTCGGCGAGGGCTTGCTTCAGGTACACGCCCGTATGACTGCCCGGTGTGTTTGCGACTTGCTCGGGCGTGCCCGCGACGACGATCTCGCCGCCGTTGTGGCCCCCTTCGGGGCCCATGTCGATCACCCAGTCCGCGCAGGCGATGAGCTCGATGTTGTGCTCGATGAGCAGCACCGAATTGCCCGCGTCGCGCAGGCCGAAGAGCGCGTGGGTGAGCAGCTCGATATCGGAGAAGTGCAGACCGGTCGTGGGTTCGTCGAGCACGTACAACGTGCGGCCGGTCGCTTTGCGCGACAGCTCGCTGGCCAGCTTCACGCGCTGGGCTTCACCACCGGAGAGTGTGGTCGCGGGTTGCCCG
>DATHOI010000624.1:0-14821 GCA_035485095.1 Polyangiaceae bacterium
GACGCCCGCGAACCCGACGTTCAGCGCGTCGCTCGTACCGGCGGGCTGCTTTGCGGGACAGTTGAACTTGGCGTGGACGCTCGATCGCTATGATGTGGCGACGGTCAATAACGGCGCGATCAGCCTGATCAGCGCCGTGCCGGGCACGCTGAACGTAACGGCCTACGCGGGTCAATATTCTGCGACTGGGCAGCTCAACGTCACCGTCAATACGACCGACACGACGCAAGCTCCGGCCAACGCGGCCACTAACTTTGCCCTGGCGGCCACGGCTACGGATCCGATGACGATCCTGTACCCGTACAACAACACCGTGTTGCCCATCGGGCTCGCGGCACCCATGATCCAATGGGACAACGGCGGGATCGCAGCGAGCGCAGTCAAGGTTTCGCTCGCCTATCCCGCGACGGGCACGCCGTCGTTCAGTTGGTCCGAGATCATCCCCGAGTCGACTCCGCCTGCCGCGACGCCACCTCAGTCGCTTTGGAAGGACTTCGAGAATACCGGCAAGGGCAACGACGTGTCGTTCTCCGTGCAGCGTCTGATCTCGAACGTGCCGGCGCCAGCGGTGAAGCGCACGCTGCACTTCAGCTCGGCACCCGTGCGCGGGCTCATCTACTACACTCAGTACAATCGCGGTGGAAACACCAACATGATGGTCGTCGATCCCGGTTCGACGCAGCCGCCGCACAGCGCGTTCACCACGATCACCGGATGCCCCGTGTGTCACTCCGTTTCCGCGCAAGGGAACTATTTTGCGACGTCCGATCAGAGCTGGAGCACGAATGGTGGCCTGTCGCAGGTTCTGGCCGGCGGTGTGCTCAATCCACTCGCCGATTTCGTGCCCGTCCCCGCGCGAAACGCGTACACCGCTGGCGGCAACGACTGGCGTGGTTTCGCTTGGGCCCCGTTGACGCCCGACGGCACGCTCGCACTTTCGGCAAACAACATCTACGGCAACACGGTACAGAACACGGTCGGCATCGACACCGTGAACCGCGTCGTGAGCGTGCCGAATACGATTCAGTCCGGTGGCACCGGGACTGGCCTCTTGGCGCAGTATTTCCCGAATACCACCTTCACGGCCGCGAGCCCGCTGTGGAAGCGCATCGACCCGATCGTCGACTTCAACTTCGGCAATAGTAGTCCGGGCGGCATGGTGCCCGTCCACTACTCGGTGCGCCGCACAGGTCAGATCCAGGCGTTCACGAACGAAACGTACACCTTCCAGATCGATACCACGGACGGCGTGCGGCTGACGGTCAACGGCACGGTCGTGATCGACCAGTTGGGCGCGGTCAATTCCTCGCCGGTGTCTTTCACTGGCACGATCGCCATGACCGCGGGAGCCAAGGTCTCGATTCAGCTCGACCAAGTCCACACGGCCAACCAGTCCTCGATCCTGCTTTGGTGGAAGAGCCCGACGGTGCCGCAAATGGTCGTGCCCGAGGCGCAGCTGTACCCGAACGACGGCATTCACGGCATGTCCGTGAGCTACTACGCGAACAACTCGTTCACGGCGCCGGTCGCGTTGCAGCGTTTGGAGCCCGATATCTACGCCAACTGGGGCAATGGAAGCCCCGCAGCAGAAAGCACGCTGCCCTCTGACAACTTCAGCGACACCTGGCTCGGCATGCTCGAGTCGCCGTACACCGGGAACGTGGTCCTCTGCACGGATTCCGACGACGATGTGAAGGTGACCGTCGCGGGCGTCGTCGTGATCAATCGCCCTGGCACGACCTCGAACAACGTGTGCAGCAGCAACATCGCGATGGTGCAGGGCCAGCAGTACAGTCTGCGCGTCGATCATATCGAGAAGACGGGCGGCTCCTTCGTCAAATTGCGCTGGCAATACGGCTCGGTCATCGAGCGCATTCCGACCGCCAATCTATACGCCACGACGACGTACACGCCGCCTGCCAACGGTCTCACGGTCTCTTACTATACAGACCAGACCTTCAACTCGAGCTTGGGCGTGAATCCGACGCTCCAGAACTCTCTCACCCGTTACGACGCCAACATCTACGACAACTGGAACAGCGGGCGCACGGAGTACTCGCAGATGTCGAGCTCCAGTAACTATTCCGCACGCTGGACCGGTCTGCTGACAGCCCCGTGCAGCGGCGTGTACGAGTTCAACACCAACGGTAACGTCGATGACGGCGGACGCCTGTGGCTCGATCAAATTCGCGTCGCGAATACCTGGACCTATGCCCCCTTCTACGGCGCCACGTACCTGACCGCGGGCGATCACAGTTTCAAGTTCGATTATTACCAAGGTGGTGGCGGCGCCCAGGTCTTCCTGCAATGGAAGGTCAACTGTGCTGGCGCGACGACCTGGACGGCCATCCCCCAGTCCGCGTTCAAGCCGACCGGTGACACGAACCAGTCAGGCATGATGCGCGACGGCGGCGACAACGGGAACGGCTCGAACTACGCCGTTTGGCAGACGCCGCAGAGCACGGGCGTCTCGCCGGTGGACGTGACGCCGTCGACGCCTGGCGTTTGGGGTCTCGGCAGTACGCCGATGATGGTGCCGTCTTTCTCCGCGGACGGCACGAAGCTCGTGTTCATCGACGGTGATTCGTCGGCCGGCGCTGGCTGGCGCAAGGGCCTCAGCATTTTCAGCTTCAACGAGGCCGGAAAGATTTTCACGAATCGTCGCTCGCTGGTCAACACTTGGCCGTTCGGAGACGCGCTCAAATGGCCGACCTTCGAGAGCGATTCGCGCAGCATCATCTATCAGTCGACGGTGCCTGCGGACATGTGCTGTCGCAACGCGTGGACGGTCTACGGCTACATGGGCCCGACGAACTACTACGAGGACCCAGGGCGCCTCTGGTCGATCGACTCGCAAGCCGCGACGCCGACCCCTGTCGCGCTGACCAAACTGAACGCGGGTGAGCGGGCCGTCGACGCCAATAAAGCCTATCAAGCGACGATGTCGCCGACCGCGGCCGGTGGCTACCGCTGGGTGGTGTTCACCAGCACCAGGCCGTACGGCAATACGTTCAACGTCGCGAGCGTCGACAGCGACTACTCGAATACGTCGAGCTACACGCCGATGCTCAATTATACGCAGCTCCAGAGCCAACTCTGGGTGTCCGCCGTCGACGACACTACGAGCGGCACGACCGACCGCAGTCACCCGAGTTTCTGGCTGCCAAACCAGAACTACGCCGTGCAGGCAAACGCCGCGTCCGGCTACATCGACGAACGCGGTTTCTGGGTATTGGACGGCTGCCACGCGAACGGCACGAGCAGCGCCAGTAGTTGCGACGTAGATGAAGATTGCTGCGGTGGTTTGGCGAGCCCCAAGACCGCGGTGTGCCGGATCGATACGCCAGTGACCGACCCGGTGACGCGGCATTGCAGCGCTGCACCACCGGTTGGGATGTGTGTTGCTCAAGGCGGCGCGTGCTCGACCTCGCTCGATTGCTGCATTCCTTCAGTCTGCTTGACCGGCACTTGCTCGCCGCCTCCACCGATCTTGAACCTCGGCCCTGCCAACTACGTGCGTCCTTACACGGCAGTTTGCGGATCGGGTACGTTGCCCGTCTGGCGTTTCTTCGATTGGGAGACGATCACGCCCAACACCAACTCGAAGATCGAGTTTTACGCACAAACCTCCGAAACTGGGACCGACTTTTCCACGTTGCCCGTATACCCGACGGTCGTCACGACCGGGAGCGGGACGGGCATCGTCTACTTGGGCACCGCGACGGGCGCCCCCAACACGACCTGGATCGGCGCTGACGTGGGCGCCGCGTTGCTCGCGGCAAATCTGAAATCTCAGCAATATCTGAATGTCACTATCCGCCTGGTCCCGAACAACGAATTGACCGCGAGCCCCACCTTGACCAATTGGCGACAAAACTACAGCTGCGTGCCGGCGGAATGATGTTCAAGAATCCAAGCAAGAGTCTCGGCACTCTCTCGCTGTTCGTGCTGAGCGGCGTGTGTACGGTCGCGGCGTGCTCGTCGGGTTCCGATTCGCACGGCGCGCCAGCGTCTGTCGGCGGTACTTCCGGAGATGGCACTGGAGCCTCGGGCGGCCGCTCGTTACCGACCGGCGGGAGCGGGGGCTCGGGTGGTACTGGCGCTGCGAGTAGCGCGGAGGCAGGCCAAGCAGGTGATGGCAGCAGTGAGGGAGGTTTGCTGGGTGAAGCCGGTTTGCCGCAGGGCGTGGTCGTGGTCGTGCCGCCTGCGGCTTGCTCGGAAACGGCAGTCTGGATGAGCGCCACTCCCCTGAGCGCCGTGTCGACGGCTGCCGCGGAGACGTTGTTGTCCATCACGTCGGACGAGCTGGACATCGTCTTTTTGCGCGCTGGCGCGGTCTTTCGGGCTCATCGCGACGCGGCGAGCGGAACCTTCGATGCCGGAACCGCGGTCACCTTGCCGGATGGCTACGTGGCGACTGCAGGTGCGGCGCTCAGCGGAGACGGGCTAACGCTGGTGTTGGTGTCGACGGACGGGCAATCCTTTGCGTCGCTGTCCCGCGCCTCGCGCACCGTGGATTTCGGAGCGAGCGCCGATGCGACGGCATTTGCTGCGCTCAACGAGCGCTCGGTGCAAACGCTGGAGCACTACGCTGCGCCCGTGCTCGCTTCGGACGGATCTTCCTTCGTGTTCACCGGCTTCACCCCCGGAGCCGCCGGTTTGTCGGTCGTTTATGAATCCGCGCTGGCGGCGGGTGAGTGGGCGATGCCGAACAACATCAGTAACTCCGTGTTCGACGGTACGGGCACTGCGCGCAAGCTGCCGACCGGTCTGTCGAGCGACTTGCGGACGTTGTTCTACTTCGACGAGGGCACGAACACAGAGACAGCGATCTTCCGTGATCGCCCGGATGCTCCGCTGTACGACATGGTGCCGCTCGGCCAGCTCGCAGGCGCCGCGCCCAACAGCGCTTGCAACCGCCTCTACTATTCGAGCTCTGGGGACGTGCTGACCGAGACCGATTGAGCTGTTCGTTAGCCAGGTCGAGCGACTGAGGGCGCTCGAGCGCTCGGTCGCGCCGCTCATTCCTCCGGGTTGTCGCGCCGCTTCTTGAGCTTGCCGGCTTCGAATTCGGCTTCCACGTCCGGATCCGCGGCGGCTCTCTTCGTGGCTACCGGTTCGTCTTCTTCGTCTTCTTCGTCTTCTTCGTCTTCTTCGTCGGTTTGGTCGTCGGGTGCGGCAGCGTGGTCGTCCTCGTCCTCGTCTTCGTCTTCGTCTTCGTCCTCGTCCTCATCGTCTTCGTCATGGACGGGGAGTGAGGCGTCGACCCAGCCCACGGGCTGCTTGTGCTTGAACGCCCAGTACAAGCCATACCAGCCGAGTAGCGCAGGCAAGAAACTCAAGTACTGCCCCATGCTGATCGCAGACGTGGGCGGCAGGGCCTCGATCTCTTTGTAGTTTTCGGTGAACAGGCGACCGGTAAAATAGAGCGCGAAAAACCAAGCGATCATCGCGCCACGCGGCCGCTTCTCTTTGCCCATCATGCGATCGGCGATTAGCAGCGCCACGAATACGAACGTGCCGAGCGCGATCTCGTAGAGCTGGCTTGGGTAGCGCAGCGGCGAGCTCAGCGGCGAGCTCTCGAAGTGATCAGCCCGCGGAAAGCGCATGCCCCAGCTCTGATCCGGCACCTTTCGGCCGACGATCTCGGAGTTGAACAAGTTTCCGATGCGCACCACGGTGGCGCCCAACGCCGCGGCAAAGGAGAAGCGATCCGCGCCTTCCAGAAACGGCACGTGCCGGCTCCGGGTGAAGAAATACATGGCGATAATCAAACCGACCACCGCGCCGTGACTCGCGAGCCCGCCCGTCCAGATCTTGAACACCCAGATCGGATCGGCGATCGCCTTGTCCAGATCGTAGAAGAGCACGTGGCCGAGGCGCGCGCCGATCAGCACACCGAGCACGCCGTACACGATGAAATCACCCGCGACCTCGGGGCCGCCGCCGCCGCGCTTGATCTGCCAATTGAGCAAGGCGTGGCCGCCCAGGAACACGACCACGAACAGCAAGCTGTAGTAGCGCAGCTCGACCGTCGTCCCCATGTACTGATAGATCAACATCCCAACCACGGCGAAGATCGCGCCCGTGATGAGTTGCTCGCGCTCTTTTTTAGCGAGGCCGTACACGACCATCAGGATCCCGAGCACGGCGATCGTGGCGGCCACGGCGGTGCGCGGAATGCGCAGGAAAACGGGGTCGGCGTTCCAGGTCCAACTGGGCAAAAACAGCATGATTCGGGGCGGAGCCTAGTGCGCAAGGCCCCTGCTCGCAAATCGCGGCATTCCGGCGCGCGAACCGCGATTGTGCGGCGGAAAGTGGACGGTTAAAGCGCGCCCAGCTCGCGCAGCTCACGTTCGGCGATGGCGGCCCAGCCACGGTTGGCTTTGGGGCTCGCTGGGCTCGGATGCAACACGGTGCCGATAGTACCGGCGAAGTGGGGCAGGGCGTTCTCCGCGCGCGCTTTTGCAAACGCGCCCACACCGATCACGAAGCGCGGTCTCAGTTCTTCGACGATCTGTCGCAGCGCCTCGTCACAAGCCGCGAACAGCGCCGTTTGCTCGGCCTTGGGCAGCTTGTCGGGCGTCAGATTCTTTCCGCCTTGATCCATGAATACGAGCGGGCAGTAGTTCACGACGAAGAAGTCTTTGCTGAAGCGGGCAGCCGTTTTGAAGTGCGTCTGAGCAAAGCCCCACAGCCTGGTGCCGCTGACCTCGGAGCGCGAGCACTCGAAGCCCGCGATGGGGCGCTTCGGGTGCTCGGGTTTCGGCTTACCGACAGCGCCCGTCACGCCCAAGAAATCTCTGACCATTGCCACGTCGCCGAACGGTACGCCGGTCTGGGCCATGCCGAACGGGCCCGGGTTCATGCCGAGCAGCAGCGCGCGCTTGGGCGCCTGACCATAGCGCCTTAGGTATTCTTCATGGGGCGCCCGTGCGTACTCCAAGGGGTTATAAACGTACGCGACCGGAGCATTGAACGAGAGCTTGGAGACGCGCTTCGAGAGCGAGCGGCTCACTTCGGCGAGAGTCATGGCGCGGGCGAGAATGACACGACGCTCGTCCGGCTGGTTCCATCGGCCGCCCATTCCTACATTTCTCCTGGTGTCGCTGGCGCAGGCTGGTGACATGGGGGTGGCCGCAGTTCGGCCACGGAAAGGTCGTTACCGAGTGGGCAGCGCGCCGCGAGGCTTGCTCTCGAGACGCCTTCGGATAGACTCCGGGCTCGCTCGGGGCGCGGTTCCCAAAGACCGCTGAGAAGTACCCGTAGAACCTGATCCGGTTCGCACCGGCGTAGGGAAGCGCGCCGAGAGCATCGGCGTTCGACCCGTCGCTCAACGAGGAAGAGACGGAAATGTCGACGAGAACTTTACCGCTGCGTGGTGCTGCAAATCCTTCCAGCCTCCGAGACGGAACCAACCCGGGCTCTTTCGCGAACGCGCCGAACCTGGGCGGAGCGCTGACGTTCTCTTCGCCGGACACCCCCGGCATGCCGCAACCGAGCAGCCAGACCGCCTGGGATTTTTTGCCCGCTGGCTGGCGTCGCGACGGTGATCGCGCGATCGCCCCGGCTGGGTTCAGTCCGGTGACGCAGCTCGAGCGCGCGCGGCTCGGTCAGGTCACGGCCGAGATGCGGCGCGTGGCTGAACGCGAGCCGCACCTGACCGCGGAGCAGGTGCGGAGTGAGGTGGCTGCTGGCCGCATGATCGTGCCGGCCAACGTGGTGCACTTGCGGCACGCGCTCGATCCAATGTGCATTGGTCGGGCCAGCAAAACCAAGATCAACGCCAATATGGGCGCTTCGCCCGTGTCTTCCAGCACGGATGAAGAAGTCGAAAAGCTCAAATGGGCCGAGCGCTGGGGCGCCGACACGGTGATGGATCTGTCGACCGGTGGCGACATCGACGAGTGCCGGCGAGCGATCATCCAAAATTCGCGCGTGCCGATCGGCACGGTGCCGATCTACTCGATGATCATCGGGCGGAAGATCGAAGATTTGACCGAGAAAATCATCATGCAGAGCTTGCTCGAGCAAGCCAAGCAAGGTGTCGACTATTTCACGATTCACGCCGGCGTGTTGCGCGAGCACTTGCCGTTCGTGCAAAAACGATTGATCGGCATCGTCAGTCGTGGTGGCTCCTTGCTCGCCAAGTGGATGCTCGTGCACGGCAAGCAAAACCCGATGTACACGCACTTCGAAGAGATCTGCGACATCATGCGCGAGTACGACGTCTCCTTCTCGCTCGGCGACGGTCTCAGGCCCGGTGGTCTCGCGGACGCCAGCGACGACGCGCAGCTCCGTGAGCTCGAGACGCTGGGTGAGCTCACCGAACGCGCCTGGAAAAAGGGCGTGCAAGTGATGATTGAGGGCCCGGGGCACGTGCCCTTCGATCAAATCGAGTACAACATGAAGCTCGAGCGGAGCTTGTGTCACGGGGCGCCGTTCTACGTGCTCGGCCCACTCGTGACCGACGTGTTTCCAGGTTACGACCACATCACGTCCTGCATTGGCGCGACGGCCGCGGCCTATCACGGCGCGAGCATGCTCTGCTACGTCACGCCCAAAGAACACGTGGGCCTACCCAAGAAAGACGACGTGAAGCAAGGCTGCGTCGCGTACAAGATCGCCGCGCACGCGGCGGACGTCGCGCTCGGCATTCCGGGCTCGCGTGATTGGGACGACTCGCTCACCAAGGCCCGCGCGGCGTTGAATTGGGAAAAGCACTTCGAGCTCGCCTTCGACGGCGATACCGCCCGCGCGTTCCACGACGAGGACTTGGACGTCGATACCGATTTCTGCGCCATGTGTGGGCATGATTGGTGCTCGGTCCGCATCTCGAAGGAGATCGTGGAGTTTGCGAGCGGCAAAGCCGACGGCTTCGAACGCGAAAAGGTGATGCAATCTGCCGCGCTCACGCCGGAGCAGCGCGAGATCCTCGAAAAGCGCGGTGTGCTCAGCCCCGAAGAAATCCACCGCTTGGCCTCGAAGACGCGCAAGGCCGTGGGCGCAGAGGGCGCCAAAGGGTCTTGCCACTCGGACGTGGCCGAGTCACAAACAGCGCAGCAAATTCAAGAACAACGGCTGGTTCAGCTTCGAACCAAGCCGGAGGTGACGGCCGCGGAATAGTCGTCGCACGCGCACACGAAGGGGGCTGATGGATCACGTGTTTCACATCACCGAGCGCAGCGCATTTTCTGCGGCGCTCGAGGAGGGGGCGTACGGAGCCGACAGCCTCGGCAGCGAAGGCTTCATCCATTGCTCGACGCACGCTCAGCTGCTCCGTACGGCGAGTCGTTTCTTCGGCGGGCGCTCCGGACTCGTCCTGCTCTGCATCGACGCGGTGCGGCTCGGCAGCGCGCTGCGCTTCGAGCCCGCGGACGGCGAGCTCTTTCCGCACTGCTACAGCAAGATCCCGCTCGAAGTGATTCTGGCCGTGATCGATTTTCCGTGTCTGTCGAACGGGAGCTTCGAGTTGCCGGGCGAGCTGAGTGTCTTTTCGGACTAGACCCAGCGCGTGAATCGCGTCCCGTTGCCGCTGGCCTGCGGCTCAGGCCTTTTGCCGCAGCTCACTCGGTGTCATGCCTGTCAGCTGTCGGAAGCGCGTGGCGAAGTGCTGAGACGATGGGAAGCCGAGCTCATTGGCAATGGTCGAGACAGAGAGCTCGGTTTCTGCCAAGAGCTTGCGCGCCTCCGCCAGTTTTAGGCCG
Organism: Polyangiaceae bacterium; assembly: GCA_035485095.1. Classification (GTDB taxonomy): domain Bacteria; phylum Myxococcota_A; class Polyangia; order Polyangiales; family Polyangiaceae; genus PMG-095. The sequence continues at coordinate 9,708 of DATHOI010000624.1, forward strand.
AGAAAAGCTTGCTTGAGCGTTACGCCGCGTTCGCTTCGGTACAAGCGGCTCAAGTGACGGTGGCTCACTGGAAGCCCATGCAGCAGCTTGCCGAGCGGGTAGTCGGTGTAGCGGTTGGCAAGCAGAATGCCGTCCACGTGCTCCAGCAGCGGCGTCGGATCGTGCCGTGAGCGAGGGCTGTCTGCGCTGCGCAAGGAGCGGATATAGAGCACCGAATAGAGTGCGGGTAGCAGCGCGTGGTCGAACGGACGAGACAGCTCGAGCTCGATCTGCGCGAGGGTGCGTTGCAACTCCGCGTCCGCGCGAAAACGCCGCACGACGGGTGGCAGCGAAACTTCCGCGGGGTAGCCCTCCACGTAGTGCCCCTGATAGCCTCGGCGCGGCGTGGAGAGCGTGAAGCTCGCGTGTGGTGGCAAGAGCAAAATCTCCCCCCGTCCGAGCTCGGCGCGGAGCTCCGCGCACTCGACCGAGAGCGCGCCTTCGGTCAGCGCGATCACGAGCACCTGCTGGTAGTCGCGTACCTCGTTTCGGTAACGGTGCGGCTGTTGCTTGCGGCCGAAGCTCAGGCTGCGCATGCGTGCGACCTCTCCAAATGTCCGAAATACGAACATGGCGCGTCCCCCGCGCGGACGCAAGCGGGGCGTAGGCGGCTCAGAATCAGTAAATATCATGGGTAATGTCCAAGTAGCGCCGGAGCTCGAGCCTGCCGACCACGCCGCGGAAAGCGTATTTGCGAACCTCCCGGAGGCCGATCTTTCGCCCGGCGAGCTCGCGGATTTCGAGCGGGATGGCTTGCTCAGGCTCGGGCGAGTCGTGACCAGCGGCGAGCTTGCGGGTCTACGTCAGCGGATTGACCAGATCATGCTGGGAGAGGTCTCCTACCCGGACATGCTGATGCAGCTCGATAGCGACACGGGTCGCTACGAAGATGCGCCCGAGCAAACCACCGGTTTCAAGGGGGCGACGCTCAGCTACCGTAAGATCGAACAGCTCGAGCGCGACCCGCGTTTTCTTCGCTATCTACAGAAGCCACTCTTTCGCGCAATCGCTCGGCGCTTCATCGGACCGGACGTGACGGCGTATCGCAGCATGTTCATGAACAAGCCCGCGCACCAGGGCACGCTCTTACCTTGGCATCAGGACGGCGGAGAAAATTGGGGCTTGGACCGCGACCCGCCGATCACACTTTGGCTCGCGTTGGACGATGCCACACGCGAGAATGGCTGCGTCGAAGTAGTGCCGGGCACACACCGGCTCGGGTTGCTGTCGGCGCGCGGTCACACCATCACGGAGGAGCAAGCAGTGCGCCATTGCAGTGTTGGCGCGGTGCACCTGGAGCTTTTGGCCGGCGAGTGCGTGCTACTGCACAATTTTTTGCTGCACCGTTCCGGTCGCAATGACACGCCGCGGCCTCGGCGCGCTTTCAGCGTGTGCTTGATGGACGCGCGGACACGGATCAAACACGCGCCGTCCACGACGTTCCCGCAGATCTTCGGCGAAGGCGCGCTCACGGCCTGCGGAACCTGACGCGGCTCGCGTGGGCGAGCTCGCTCACTCGGCGCAGCTAGTGCTCCGCGCCCAACTGCGCGGAGCACGCGCGACGCGCTATTCAGCCGAGCTTGGCGTCGATCGTGATCTCGGGCACGCCGCCGAGCGCCTTGGAAATGGGGCAATTCGCTTTCGAGAAGGCGACCTTTTCATCGAACGTGGCTTGCGAAACCCCCGGCACCACGGCGTGTGTCTCGAGCTCGATCTTGGTGATCGCCGGACCCGCGCCCAGGTGCACTGTGGCCGTCGTGTCGATGCTCGTCGGCGGATGACCGGCGGTCGTGAGCTGCGCAGCCAGGAACATCGAGAAGCAACCGGCTTGAGCGGCGCCGATCAGCTCTTCCGGGTTGGTACCGGTCGCGGCACCTTCGAAGCGTGACAGGAAGGTGAACGGTGCTTCGAAGAACCCCGTCGCGCCCTTCATCGAGCCTGCGCCCTCCTTGAGGGTGCCCGACCATTTCGCTGAAGCTTTAGAGATTGCCATGATTGCTCCTTGTAGATTGCCGCGGGGCGACGCCCCTGCCGCTTGCTAGTAGTGCGGCGGCGGCGTTCGGTCAATTCTGACAAATGATCGGGCGCGGCGTGCTGAGCGCCAGCCGTGGCTTCTTCGGATCGAAGAGCGCCGGGTCGCGCGGAGAGAGGCGCGGATGCCGCTTCAGGGAGCGCGCAAGCGCGTCGCGAAAAGACGTGGAGTGGTCGATCTGAACCTTGTCCGGCGTGAGATTGAGCGGTGTAAAAAGGTCGTCGCCACCTGTGGCCAAATAGTTGCTCGTTGCCAGCAGCAGCGTTTCGCGATCCGTCACGGGTCGTCCGTTGCTGCGCGTGAGCGTCAGCTCGAGCCCCGCGTGCCCACAACGCGCGCTGACGTGGAAGCCACTGAGGGAGATCTGCCCATGCGCGTCTTGCGCGAGGTGCTTGGCGAGCAGCGTCTTGAGCTCGGCTCCGGTCAGCCGAACGCTGGCCACCGTGTTGTCGAAGGGCATTGCCTCGAAGAGCCGGCCGTATTCGAGGGGCCCGGCGGGTAGATCGCTGCGCAACGTTCCGCCATTCACGATCGCGCCGTCCGCGCCTTTTACGGCTTCGCGCAGCAGGTCTGCGAACAAGTTACCGAGCGGCGATTCTCGGTCGTGCTGACCGACGATGGGCTCGCTGAGCGTGCTGCCGAGTGGAGTGCTACGGACGGCGTCGGCGCGGGCGAGCGCGGGCTGAATTGCCGTCAAAACCGCGGGGTCTTCGACCACCGCTTGCCCCTCGTAGTCGCCGAGTGGGCACGCCCCGCCGTCGGCGAGCTTCGGACAAAGATCATGCGGCGGAAAGGGTTTGCGGGTCAGCACGCGCTGCGTCGTCCCGTCGAGTACGATGTCGACGCGCGAGAAGGCTCGGCCGCGCGTGTACGCTTCGACGATTGGAATCCCGTTCACGACTTGCGCCACCCCGGCATGGGTATGACCAGCGAAGATCGCGTCCACGCTCCCCGCAGGCAAGGCGCGCGCGACATCGAAGATCTCCGCGTCGTGGGTGCAGCTGCTCAGGTCCGTCGGAACACTGAAGTCCTTGCAATCTGCGCCCGCGTGCGCGACCGCGATCACGAGCTGTGCGCCAGCGGCACGCAGCTCGCGCGCCTCTCGCTCGAGCACGGGCGAAAGGTCGTCGACGGCGAGGCCGGCGAACCACGCGGCGTCGACGATACTCGCTGTTTCTCGCGTCAAAAGACCGACGAAACCCACACGTACGCCCGCAATCGGCAAGATCACCGAGCGCTTGAGCGAATCCCAATTCGGGGAGTCGTGGCTGCCGCGCAGGACCAGATTCGCTGACAGCATCGGGAACGACGCTTGGCGAATTCGAGCTCGGATCGCACCTTGCGGATCGCCCTCGCCCGTGTCGCCCTCGGGGCCAAAGTCGAACTCGTGGTTGCCCAGAGCCGCTACCGTAACGCCCAGTACGCGGTAAGCGTCCAGCACCGACGCGCCCTTGGTCAGATTCGACTCGAGGGTGCCCTGAAACATGTCGCCCGCGTCAACCACGGCCACGCCGCCGCCCTCGGTTTCGCGAGCTCGCCGCACGTTCTCGACGTAGCCGGAAAACGCCGGCAACGCGCGAAGCCGCCCGTGCAGATCGTTCAACCCCAAAAAACTCAGGGTCTTAGTGGCAGCGATCGTTGGCGTCGTGGATATTGCGGGTGCCGGTATTGGCGCCCGCTGCGGTTTGCTCAGAGGCGGCGCCGCGGGCTCGGAGGCGCACGCCAACGCCAGGAGACCGGTGACCGTGATGAGCTCGAAGCGAAAGACCGGCATGACCTGACCTATGAGAGCGAAGCGCGGGTTTAGCTTTGCTCGAGCAGCCCGCGCAGCCGCGCCGGCGCGATGTGAAAATCACGTTTGCAATACTCGCAGGCGATCTCCAAGACTTCATTGGTCGACAGCAAATGCTCGAGATCGGCTCGGCTCAAGCTCGCGAGCGCGGACACCACGCGAAGCTCGTCGCACCAGCAACCGAAGCTAACCGGGCTCTCCTCGAGGCGAGTGAAGGGCATGCCATAGAGCAGCTCGTCGAGCAGCCAGGTCGGGGTGAACAGCGGGTTCGCGAGCTGTGGATCGATCGCTTCGAAATCGCGCAAGCGTTCGGTCATGATCATCAGCGGGCCTCGCCCCACCTCGGGCAGCAGCTGCACCATGTAACCGCCCGCGCTGACCACGCGATCGCCGTCGAAGAGCGTCCCCACGGCCAGCATGGAAAAGACCTGCTCCGAGCTTTGCATGTAGGCCATCAGGGCTTGCGTGATCCCGCCTTGTTGCGGAACTTCGACCACGCCTTGGTTGATGCGGCCGTTCGTCAAGGTGCGCATCAGTTGCAACACCGAGCCGGAACCGAGCTCAATCTCGGTGGCCTCGCCTTTGAGCTGGATCAAACCGCGCGTTTGCCCGGACGGGTGCGAGTCCGCAATGACACTGCCGCCAGCCGAGCCCTTGAGGATACCCTGCACGCGCAGATTCGGCGCCATCGTCTCGCGGAATAGGATCGACGCGGTCAGCAGGTCCCCGAAATGCCGCGCGGTTTCGCCGCCGGCGTTTTGGGCTTCGATCGCACCACGAACGGTGTGCGTGGTCCGTGCGGTGATCACGCGAAAGGCTCCGTCGTCGGTGATGGCGCGGAGGACGGTGTCGGGGGTCTCGGTCACGCCGCAAATCTAATCATGGAATCGCGCCCTGCACAGGGTGGCCGCAATTTCCTGCATTCTCGTGGCACGACATCCGCGTTGGTCCCCGGATTTCCGCGCTATAGACTGAGCCATGAGCACTCCGCCTTCGGATCGCGCCACCCTGCTGGTTTCCTGTCCGGATCGGCGCGGTATCGTGGCGGCGCTCGCGCAGGTTCTGTACGGCCACGGGGCGAACATCTTCGACTCCGACCAACACACCGACCCGGTCGCGGCTCAGTTCTTTCAGCGGCTGCACTTCGACCTCTCGGAGCTGCAAACCGATCGCGGCACGTTGGAACGCGCCATTCAGGAGGTGGCCGAGCGGTTCGCCATGCAGTGCGAGCTTCGCTATCAGAACCGCGTC
>DATHOI010000625.1:0-4883 GCA_035485095.1 Polyangiaceae bacterium
GAAAACGGCGGCGAAACGTGGCAATACGCGACTTCGGCCGCGGGTTTTGTCGGGCTCCGTCTGGGCTCAGTGTGTGCGCGCCTGCTCCCCTGCAAAGACACGCACACCGTCACCTTCCGGCAGGTGGCGGAGCGCGAGCACGGAGCGCGCATCGGCCACACCCGCGAGCACCGGAGACGCGGTGGTCAGAATCCACTGTGCTTCGGGCAACGCGGCGCGCAGCGCGGGCAGCAGTTTTTGCTCGACCTGGGCGTCTTGGTGCAAGTCGACCTCGTCGATCGCGATGACGCCCTCGGCCTCGCGCGGGTCCTGGTCGGGGTAGGCCGCCCACAATGTGCGCACGCCGAGGGCAGCAAAAGCGACCAAATGGCGGGCGCGCGTGGGCAGCGCATCGAACGACAGTGCGCGGCCCTGGCCTTGGCTCGCGAAGATCGGCTCGAGCGACAGCGGGTCGACGCCTCGGTAAGAAAACCCGCACAGTCCGACCAGCGTATTGACGGCGCTTTGCATCGCCGAACCGAGCAAATCGAAGCGACGCTCACCGAGCTCGCCCGGCGCGCTGAGGGCCGAGGCGATCGCTGCGTATGCCAACGCTTGCTTGCTCTCGCGTGCCAGATCCGAACGCGTCGCGTCGTCGAGCGCAGCGCTGGCGCGCACGTCGTAGCGCGCCACCGTGCGCGCTGGTGCACTGAACGCGATCGGCTGCCGCGAGAACCAACGCGTGCTGGCGATGGGCAAGAAAGCGAATCCGCCCTCGTTCGCCAAGCGGTCGAACAGCGCTTGCTCGCGGCGACGAAGCCCCTCGACTTCGTCGCTCGGAGACAGCCGCGCGTTCGGGCTGACTACGGCAAGCGGATGCGGCCGCGCCGGCTCGTCTTGCCCGAGCGCCCAGTCACAGGCGGCAAATGGCAGACGAGCATTTTCGGCACGGCGCGGCTCACGAATGACGTCGTGCGCCTCGGCGCGGGTCTGCTGTACGACGCAATGACCCGGACGGGTGCTGGCAATGGCCGCGAGCACGCTGCTCTTGCCGGTACCACCTCCGCCGTGAATGACCGTGACCGGCCGAGCCTCGCCGTTCTCGTCCGCGAAGGACAGGGCGATCTCCTCGAAGGGCCCGACGAAAGCCAGCACCGCGCGCAGCAGCTTCATGCTGACTAGAAATACTATATCCCATCCCCAATTGAACAAAGCTCGCGTGGGCGAGAGGGGTCGGATTATCGTTCGCCGCCGCCATGGAAATCCGCACTGAAGTCGAGATCGCCGCGCCGGTCGCGCAGGTTTGGCGCACATTGACCGACTTCGCGGACTATCAAGAATGGAATCCGTTCATCACGCAGATCTCGGGCGAGCTCCGCGAAGGCGCGAACCTGACGGTGCACCTGAGCCTGCCGGAAGGTCGCGACCACGAGATCCAGCCCCGGCTGCTGCGCTGTCAGGAAAACGAAGAGCTCAGGTGGCGCGGGCACCTGCTCTTCCCGGGCCTGTTCGACGGCGAGCACTTCTTCCGCCTCATCGAGGTCGCCCCGAACCGGACGCGCTTCGTCCAAGGTGAGAACTTCACTGGCGTGCTCGTCCGCTTTACCGGCAACACCATCACGCGCGCCGCGCGTGGCTTCGTGTACATGAATGAGGCGCTGAAGAAGCGCATCGAGCGCCACGGCTGACGTTCCCGTGGGCGGCATGCCCGCCGTTTCAGCCAAAAGACCCGACAAGTTCACAAAAACTCTGCAAGCTCGTCGCCTGTCCGGCTAGGATGTAAGCATGGGCATCCGGCGCATCTTGGTCCCGATCGACTACTCCGAGAACTCGAAGGTAGCTCTGGCTTACGCGGCCGAGTTGGCAATCAGCTTCGGGGCGTCGCTCGATATCGTGCACGTCTGGGACCGCCCGACGTACGTGACCGACGCGGTGATGGTGCAGCGACCGGGGGAAGGTCACAAGCCCATCGGGGAGCTGATCCGTGAGAATGCCCAAAAGGACATGGACGAGTTCATGGCCGGCATCACGTTGCCGAGCGGCGTGCCTAGCCAGACCCGGTTGCTCTCGGGCGAGCCGGCGGCGACCTTGGTCTCGGAGCTGAGGAAGGCGGAGCACGACTTGGTGGTGCTGAGCACCCACGGTCGCACTGGCTTTGCCCACCTGCTTTTGGGGAGCATCGCCGAAAAGCTCGTTCGTCTATCGCCTGTTCCGGTCTTGACGGTTCCGCTCAAGGGGCGCCCGTAGTGGCAAAACGGGGCACTTTGCCGAGTTGCGCGGCGCCGGATCTCGCCAGTTCGGGTTTAGGTCAGAGTTTAGCCCAGGGTTACGTGCCGAGCGCGCGGCTTGCCGCCGTGGGAGCGATTGCCTAGTGGACAGAGCGCTAGTATTGTCCCGCGTCCCCGTGACGAACGAGCTGCCAGCCCACTGCGTATCGCGTCACGTCGTGCGAGTCAGATTCGGAGAGACAGACCTGATGGGCATCGTCCATCACGGAACCTACATCTCCTATTTCGAGGTTGGCCGTGTGGAGTACATGCGTCGCCGCGGGCTCGACTACAATTCCTGGACCGAGCTCGGCATTCATCTGCCCGTGGTCGAAGCCTTCGTGCGTTACCGCAAGACCGCGCGCTTCGACGAAGTGTTGTGCGTCGAGTCGCGGCTCACCGAGCTGACCCGCGTCAAAGTGCGCTTCGAGTACCGTTTGCTGCGCGGCGCCACCGGCTCGGATGAGCTCGTCGCCGAAGGGTTCACCCTGCTCGCATGTGTGGGGGACGACCACGTGCCGCGCCGCATCCCCCCCAACGCGGACGCCATCTTGCGCGGCCCGGAGCTCAATTCCGAGGTCTTCCCCGAAGTGAAAGCGCTCGCCGCCCCCTGAAGTCGCGGAGGGCCGTCGCCAGCCTTAGCGCCGGGCCAGAGGCTCGAGCAAACCCGCCCCAAGGTTCCGGCGTTTTGGCGCCCGGGCGGCTCGCGATAAATTCACAGAGAATGCTAGGATACTGCCCGCATGACTGACGGCGCGCCGCCAGGACCCGATCCGAAAGTCGTCCGTACGTCGCTCGTCGACTCTGGCTGGTCGGCTCCGCCGCCGCCGAGCGACGAGCCCACGACCGCGGTGCAAGCCATGCCCTTCCCAGCAGCGCGGCCGCTGCCGAGCTACGCAGCCCACGAAGCGGCCGCGGGTGGCACGATCCCCGACGTCACACAGGTCGATCGCCAGATTCAATCGCGCGCCAAGGCGATGCGCGAAAAGGACACCTTGCCCCCGCCACGACGTGCATCCGCGTTTCCGCCCGCGCCGCCGCCCGTTCCGGTCGTGCGCGCGCAAGAGCCGCCGGTCGTGATTCAAAATGCGACCTACGTGAGCGAGCCGCCGCGCTCCGTTCCGCCACCTGACCCGGCGTCAGTGCGCCCGCCTCCACCCGCGCCGCGCGCATTTCCGCCGTCCGTACCTCCGCCTCCCGTCAGCATGAGCGAGGCCGATCCGCAAAGCACCGCTGCCGCTCGCAGCGCAGCGACGATCGTGCGGCCGCGCTCGGCCAATCCGCCGGCGCTTCCGTCGTTCGGCGCGGCGCTCGCGCAACGCGTGCGCTTCGCGGGCGGTGAGGTCCCGCTCTGGACGTTGGTCACGCCGCTCGTGCTTTTAGTCGCGCTCGGCACGGCCTTCGCGGCCGCGGCGGTGACCTCGGCCACGGATCCGAGCGCCAACGCGCCGTCGCTCAAGCCGAGCGCTGAGCCCTCGGCTTCGGTCGCGCGAGTGTTACCCGCGCCTTTGCCACCGCCGCCCGCGGCGAGCAGTGCCAACCAAAACAGCGAAGAAAAGCCCAAACCGCTGACGTTGCTCGAGCGCGTTGCCCAGGGTGACGACGCGGCCGTCAAGGAGCTGAGCGCCAAGCCCGTCGCCGATCTCAACGTCGAGGAGGCGATCTCACTCTCGCTCGGCCAAAGCGCGCAAGACGTGCGGGCGGCGCGGGCGCTCCGCGATCGTATCGATCACGACCCTGGTTTGATCAAGGATGCTGAAGTGCTCGCGGAGCTGCGGCGCTACAGCGACGACCCGGAAACCGCGCGTGACGCCTTGGCAGCGATGGCCAACGTGCCTGGACCAATCAGCGCGGACTTGATTTACGAAGTGTGGACGGCCACCGCCTCGCGCACCACCGCGACCGATCTCGCGCGCTCACTGATCTACAGCAAGGAAGTGCGCGCCAAGGCATCGCCCGCGCTGGCCGTTGCGCTCGACCTGCGTGACGCTGAAACGTGCGAACAAAACCGGGATCTGTTGGCGCGCGTCAGCACCGACGGCGACAAGCGCGCGTTTCACCTGCTCGGCAAACTGACGCGAAAGTATGGCTGTGGCCCGAACAAGCGTCAGGACTGCTACGCCTGTTTGAGGGACGGCAAGGACTTGGACGCCGCGATGAAAGTCGTGAAGACGCGACGCGAGCCGAAACCGTTCGGGGGTTAGAGTTTTTTCCAACCGTTGGCGCGCGGCAACGTCTGACTAGCTCGCAGCGTTCACGTGAACGGTAAATTCGCCGTGCTCGGGCGCACGCAAAATGACCTCGATTTCAGGCTCTGCATTGCGACTCAGCACCACTTGCTCGAGGGTGCCGATCAGCCCGCAGTCGATCCAACCGGGAAAACCGCGCACCTCGAAGTGAACCTCGTTGGGGCCCTGCTCGGTCGCGACGACCGTGTGACTCGGATCGGTCACCTTCCACATCGCGGGCATGCGCAGCAATGCTTCACGCGGGCCGAGGTTCATCGAGCGCACCACCTGCCCCGCGCGCGACGCGAGGAATACCTTGACCGTGTCACGCCCGAGCCGACGCAAGTCCTCCAAAAGCACCGCGTTGGGGTATTGGTAACGCGCGACCGCGTGCAGCCAACGCAATGCA
>DATHOI010000626.1:0-8484 GCA_035485095.1 Polyangiaceae bacterium
CGTCGTCCCCAAGCTCGCGCCGCCGCCGCCGCCGCCTTGGCCGGGATTGCCGGCGACTCCGTCGCCTCCGCTCGCAACGGCATAGCCTGTCGCCGAAAACGGCCCTATCGCCGCGGCCGCTGCGCCGAGCGCTCCGACGGATCCATCCTGACCGGTCCCGCCGACGCCACCCTTCGGAATTGCTACGGTTCCGCCGATGCCGCCGTTTGCGGCAGTTGTCGGAAACCCTGAAGCGCCGCTCTGAGTCGCCGATGGGAGCGCACTGTTGAACGCGGGCCCTCCAGCGCCGCCTTGTGAACCGCAGACTTTGGTGGCTGCCTTGCCGCCATCCTGAGTCGCCGGGGGACTCATGCACGAGCCATCCGTGCCGTTCTGTGCCGCGACAGGAGCAAGACCATCTGCCCCCGTCAACCCGTCCGTCCCCGCCTTGCCTCCGCCGCCCTTCCCCGCGTGGATCTCGACGCGCGTCAGGACTACGCCGCTACTGGCGTTGATGGTCAAGCCGAAACTGCTCGCGCCCGTGCCGTCTTCGGGCGCGTTCGCCGCGTCGATGCGTAGGTCCTGCAGCGTCACGCCGTGCGTTGCGGCATCGATCGCCGCGCCGAGCGCCGTGGGAGACTCGAGTTGCGCCTTCAGTGTCGAGTCATACGCCCAGACTCCGCCGTCGCAGGTGAAGCCGCCATAGATCGAGACGCGATCTGGGATCGCAAGCGCGCCGGGCTCCGTGTATTCAGCCGCGCACACGTACACGCGATTGAGCTGGCCTGGACCCGTAACGCTCAGAGCCTTCGTCACGGTTGCGAACGGATTGCCTTCCGTGCCGTCGCCCAGCGTGTCGTCGCCGGTGCTCGCCACGAACAGACCGAAGTCGTTGCTGATCACGCACGAGTCCGCGTCGGGCCCCAGCGTCCCGTCACAATTCACCCCGGGCGCGCCGGCATTGCCCGCTTCGCCAGCGGACGACGCGCCGCTCTCACCCGACGTCCCACTCGCACCCGACTTACCGCCGCTCGACGAGCCAGCGCTGCCGCCGGTCCCGGCGCTGCCACCAGCGTCGAAGGCACCACAATCGTCATTGGCGGTGCAGTCGTTGGCTTGCCCCGAACAACCCCAAACGACACCGCCAACGGTGAGGAAAGCCAAGGTCGTGCCCGTGAAGCGCTTGAATTTCATGTTCTCCTCACCCGAAAATCAAAAGCGCCCGGTCAGGCCCAAGCCTCCGGCGCCCGGCGCCAGAGCGAAGGTCGGCGACAGCCCGCGCCCGGTTGTCGGGCTCGAATGCGGCCACAGCAGGTACAGCACCGTGCCGACTGCCGCAGCGCCAGCGACGGCGAAACCAACGGCCTCGACGGTATGCGCGCTATCGACGGACGAGTTCTTGCTGTGCAGCGCGTTGCATTGAGTAGTGTTCGGCGTGCCCGTGCCGCACGCGTTGCTGCCCATCAAACTGTTTTTGATGGTGTTGGCGTCGGACTGACTCGAGTTGGCCGAAAGCAAAAACGCGACACCAACCGCCGCGCCAGCGACGACCAGACCGCCGCCGATGACGGCCGGCACCAGCGAACGCGCGGAACCTTCACTGAGGTTGGGGGGTCCGTTGTCCGGCACACCCGGCGCGCCTGGAACAGTGGGCGGCGCCAAGCCAGCACCCGTGCCCGCTGAGACCAATTTGATCCACAGCACTTGCGACGCGCCCTTCGAGACGCTCACGGACTGTTGATTCGACTCGTAACCCTCGCGGGTTACTGAGCAGCGGTGCTGGCCCGGTTCGACGAAAAGATCCCCGGTCACCGGCAGGGTAACGGGCGCGTCGTCCACGCTGAGCACGGCATCGGCCGGTTCGAGCGTGATGTGCAAGGTTCCGACTTCTTTCTTTTCTACGTCCAGACCGTCCGCGAGCGCTTTTTTTTGCTCGTCCGTGGTGCTGGGCAATAAGTGCGCGAGCGCGAACGCAAAATGCTCGGCCGCGTCCCGATGCTTGCCCAGCTCGGACTCGGTTTGCGCGAGGTTCGCGGCGATGTCCGGACTGTGCTTGAGAGACCAAGCTTCCGCGTAAATACGCAGCGCGTCGTTGTACTTGCCGTCATTGAAGGCAAGCTTGCCCTTCTTGAACAACAGATTCGCGCGGTCACTGTCGGCGGCGTTGCTCTGCGCATGCGCTGGCACGCTGACCGCTATGGCAGCGAGCAAGCAAGCACACATGAGCCCGCGACCGAGCGCAGCCGTTTGAGTCGCTTGGAGCTGCCCAACAAGGAGAGAACGTTTCGTGGCCTTCATCACTCAATAGATTGCGCGTTTGGGTTTGTCGGAACTCGGCGTGGCAAGCGTTCCGTTGCCCGCACCCGGCGCCGGATCGACATTGGAGGGCCTCGCACCATTGCGAGGATTGATGTGTCTCTGTTCCTTCGGCGCAAGCGGAGCTGGGGCAAGCTCAGCGCTCGTCGGTGCGTCCGGGGCGCTCGCGGGAAGCGCTGTGTCGACTGCTGAGGTCGAGGGCGCGGGAACAACCGCGTTCGCCGACGTGGGACCTGCCGGCGCGACATAGCTGGGCGCCGCGCTGACCTCGGCCGGCGCAGTGGAGGGAGAGCGGCGAGCCACGCTGCGCAGGATCAGCAGCAGCGCCAACGCACCGAGCAAGACCAAGAGCGCGAGCGGCGCGCGCCAGCGGCGCCGCGGCGCGAGCGGAGGCTGACTGCTCACGACGACCACGTCTGTTTGCGGCCAACCAGAATCCGGTGGGGCCGCGGCCACCGGGCGCGCCAAGCGTAGCTCGGTCGGCAATTTCCGCGGGTCGATGTCGTCCGCGAGCTTGATCGTCTCGATCTCGATCGTCTTATGATCGGAGGTCGAGACCAGCGGTTGCGGTTCGTAATAGACGGGGGCCAGCTGAACCTCGGTGTCGGGCGCAATCTCCGCGGCGACCTCAATCGAGCGCAAGGTCGACGGCGTGTCCGCGTCGGCTCGTTGATTGAAGAACGGCGAGCCTGCCGTCGGGCCACGCTTGCTGGTCATGACGCACCTCCGCCAGTGGCTCGGAAACCAGGCGGGAAACCTTTTCGGCTCGGGTCGAACGAAGCTAGGACGATCACGCCCTCCCTCTCGAGGAGTTGGCGAGCCTATATGACCTGAGCCTACATGCCGAGGCAACCTCGCGGCGCAACACGCGGCGGAAATCGGGTCCGCGGCTCAGCCAGTTGCGTGAAATCCGCTGCGGCGTGCCACTCGGGGCGGATCTGTGCCTCGAAGCCGCGCGCGAGAAGCAGAAAGAAAGCTCAGCCGCGCGAGCGAGACTTGGTGGCCGCTGCCTTGGGACGAGCGGCTTTTGCCCGCGTGGTCCGTGGCTTGGGCTCTTCGACTTCCGCTTCCTCTTGCAGGTCACGCCCGGGGGGTGGTTGCGAAAGGCCCGTCGGCTTGCGCTCGGAGCGAGGCACTTCAGCCGCGCTGCTGCGCGGCACGTCACCGCCGTGTTGAGCGTGAAGATCCGCTAGGAGCTCGACCAACAGCAGGTATTGATCGGTCGGGTTCAGGTTGCTGAGCGCCGTTTGCGCACCCTGCTTGGCCTTGGCTTTTTGCACGGCGCTGGGCAGCTCTGGAGGAATGAAGGCGCCTTCCGGCAGCGCAGGGGGCCACTCACCACGGGGCTCGTGCCGCACCACACTGGTGGCGACGGCCGCGGCAGGCTTGGAAGCCGGAACGACCTCGAACACGCGGCGGCGCGGAAGGCCGCCGCTCGAAGACGGAGGCGGCGCCGCAGCAACGGAGCTCTTCGGCGCTTTCGCCTCGGGGACGGGGCTCCCCGGAGCGCGCGGCTCACGTGGTTTCTTGTCGTTGAAGATCGCGGCGCGAACGTCGCGAGGGAGCCGCTGGCGCGCGAGGAAGAAAAAGACGCCACCTGGGCTGCGACGACCACTGCCGTCGCCGCGCATCAAGCCGCCGGCCTTCTCTATCTTCTCGGTCTCAGCGAGCAGCGTGAGACAAGCAGGCTCGCCGAGGTTGTCCACGACTGCCTTGATTTGGGCGACGGGGCCTTCATCAGACTCCCCGAGCGCTTTCGCAATTGTGTTGATGGTCTGATCACTAGCCATGGTTAGTTGACCGCGCTCTTGCACGATCCCCCCGGAGCGGCAGAAGAATTCTTGGCACCAACGGGGTCTGACTGCAATAGGCGTCTCACGAGGGCCTTGTCAGCCGTGCTCGCGCGGACGCAACTTTCGAAGCATACGGCCTCTCAGTCCAGAGCGCTAAGAGCAAATTCGCGTCAGCTTCAGTTTTTACGCGCCGCAGAGATGCCTGCCGCCCGCCGCATTCGGCAACAATCCGCGCGCAGCGTTCAGCCACTGCGGCGCAGCCCGTGCCGGCGAGAACACAGGGGTGGCCTTTTGCCCCCAAGCGCGCTTTCGGGCTCTCAGCTTTGGGCACAACGAGCGAAACAACGGGCAGCGCCCGCTTCACTACGCAGCGCGCCCAGCGGCTGATCGGCTCAGTCAGAGACAACGACGAAGAACGGCGCGCGGCAGCTCGAGTGCGACCGAAAATGCCATATGCTGGCGAGTTTTGGCGCGAACGCGGCGGAATTCTTCCGCGTGCAAGGGCGTCTCATTTGAAGCCATGCAAGTGCACGACGTACCACTCGCCTCGCCACGAGATCAGCGACGTGAGCTCGAAGTCGCGCGACCGGCCAGCGGGCAGCGAAAAGTGCAAGTGTGACCGCAGCACGCGAAAGTAACCGAGCTTGTTGCCTTCCGAGCCAGGCTCCATCCACTTCGCGTCCTTCTCGGACACGGTGACGCCGCTGAAGGTCGCTCGTGCCGCGTCGGCGCCGAGCGTGTGGTGATACTCGAGCACGTCCCGCTTGAAGTTCGCTAGAAGGCGAAACTTGTAGTCGCGCTCCGGTTTGGCGACGTCCTTTACCTGTTGGTACGCGACGAGCGGGAAAAACGCAGCCGTGGCCGGCTCCGGATCACCGCCGATGATGGCTGCGGCGACCGCCGCGATGCGCTGCTGAAACTCGGTCGAGCTCGTTGAGGGTCGTTGCTCGGTCTGGGGTAGCGGCTTGCCGTCAGCGTCCAGCAACCCCACCGACCCTTCGCTTTTCGGAGCCGCAGTGTCACCCGTTGGGATTGTGCTCGCGCTCGCTGCCGCCGATGCGGTTGGCGCTGGCGCGTTTGCGCTGCTCGAGGGAGCTACGTTCGCCGCACTCGTTCCAGGCCCGGTCTCGGACGGCGAGCCGGAATGCTCCCGGGAGCTAGCGTCGGTGGCGCTCGCCGCAATAGGCAGCGGGCTCTGCCGCGGGCTCTGCCGCGCGCTCGACGACGGAGCGACGGAGCTGGCCGCGCCCGGCTCGTGACAAGCGACCAGCAACGCGCCGAGCCACAGCGCCTTGAGCTCGAAAAAACAAGATCGACCAACCCGCACTGCGCTGGTCTACACCGCTCACCAGAACACGGCGAAGAAATGTGCCGCCTCACGCTTGCCCCGGCGCGGCCTGGCCCCGCGCGGGCGGGTTTGCTCAGTTGACTGAAGTCGGCTGCAGGTTTATCCCGCCGGGCGCTGAGCGTCGCCGCACATGCGGTCGAGTCTTGGAAAGAGTGGTCAAAACCATTGGGACTTTCCGCACGAGGCATGCTGAGCGAGATCCGCTGCGCAGCGCGCGTAAAGCCACTCTGAACTGGGTTGAGAGGGAGAACTCGATGAAAATGACTTGGCAGTATTATGCCCTTTCCGCCTTGTGTGCGGTCTTCTTGGTGAGCCGGCCGAGCCGAGCGGACGACGCGGCGGCGCCCTTGCCCGACAGCTTGGTCAAGCAAGATCCGGCCTCGAGCGGCAGCACTGACGTGGCAACGAGCGGCTTCGAAAAAGCCGAAAAGCCTCCGGCGGACGCCAAAGACGCGACCGAGCTTGCGCTCTCGGCGGGTGGTCTGGCGTCGGCCGGCAACTCACGCTCGATCGCCGCGACGGGCGCCGGCAAATTTCGAGTGCGGCGAGACGCGAATCAAGTGGGCGCGGCGGTCGCCGCAAACTTCGCGCGCTCCGCGCCAATGGGCAGCACGGCGCTCGAGACCACGGTCGAGAACTTCCAAGGCAAGGTCCGCTACGACCGCTTCATCGCCGGCTCGTTCGCGGTATTCGGCGCCGCGTCCGTGCGGCACGACAGGTTCCAGGGCTTGGATCTGCGCCTGAACTTGGACCCAGGCATCGAGTACTATTTCGTGGACGAAGGCAAGGAGCAGCTTTGGTCTGAAGTCGGCTACGACTTTCAGTACGACATTCGAACTGACGACGAAATCGCAGCGGCTGAGCTGACCGGTACCGACTTGGCCAAGCACGAGACGCGGCACAGTACTCGCCTGTTCGTCGGCTACACCAACAACGTGAACAAGGCTGTCGCGATTGCGACGGGCCTCGAATACCTGCAAGGTCTGGACAACTCCACGAACTATCGAATCAATTGGGATGGTTCGGTAGCCTCGTCGGTGGGCAAAGGGTTTTCGATCGCGACGACCGTGACGGTGCGCTACGATCACAACCCCCTGCCCGGCATCGAAAAGACCGACGCGATCACCTCGGTCAGCCTCGTTTACCAGCTCCTCTAGCAACTCGCACGGAAGCCATGCCCAAAGCCCATCGAAACTTCCGACACTGGTCGAGGCTCGGGGTGCTTTGCCTGGCAATGTCGAGCGTGGCCGGCTGCAGCAAAAAGAAGGCCGCAGCGGGCGACTCGATAGCGATCGATCAACCGCACCCCCCTGACTCGATCCCGGGCGCGACGCCGCTGGCGACGCTCGAGCGCACCGGCTGCTACGGCGAATGTCCGGTGTATCGCTTGACGGTGAATACGGACGGCAGCGTCGTGTACGTCGGTACCCGCTGGGTGAAGGTGCTTGGTCGCCATGAGTACAAGCTCTCCGAGGCTCAGCTCAGCGATCTGGAGAGCGCCTTCGAGCGGGCCAACTTCATGCTGCTGCACGACTACGATCACGTCGAAAGCACGGACGACGACTGGGCGCACGTCTCGTTCCAGCACGGGGGTAGAACCAAACGCGTGCGCCACTATCACGGCGACAATGCGGCCCCGCCGGCACTGAGCGCGCTCGAGGACGAATTCGATCGCGTCACGGACAGCGGTCGGTTCGTCGGCGTACCGGCGGCCAGCGGCGGGTCGGTAGCCATCCCGATCCCGAGCAGTTCCGCTCCGAGCGTGTTGGACTCGGCCAGGCCGGTGCCCGGCAAACCCAGCACCTCAGCAAAGCCTAGCGAAACTGCCGGACCGCCGGACGATACGCAGGCAGATCCGGACAATCATCCGTGAAATCAGGGGTCTAGGAAGTTTTCTAAAGTGTTTCGAAGGGTGTAACAAATCTTCACATTCGCAGCCTGGCATTTCAGATCTGCAATGCGAATCGCACACTCGCATACCCAACTCCTTGAAAAGGGCATGGCCCAAGAAGTGCTTGATGGAACCGGTCCCCAGAGAGCTCGAACCATCCTATGCGCGGCGTCATCACTACCCGACACCTGGTCACTCATGCCCCGCTGATCATGCGTTTGTTCGGAGTTCGCGCGTATCTGAAATGCGTAGCCTGTGTGTTACGCAAAGGCGGCCGCGCGACGTTCCTAGACGCCGTCTCGCACTGACGGCCACGCTGAACGGCGTCGTACTTCGCGAGCCTTGAGCGCCCCGCCCCCGCGGGGGGTCCGGGTGCCCGTGCTACGCTCCGGCTCACGGGACGCGCCCAGGCCTGGCGGCGAAAGGATTTCCTAATGAAGCATTGGAAGCTCAGTGGGAGTTTAATCTGCATCGCGACGGTGCTCGTTGGAGCCTCATCGCAAGCGGGCGCGTTGCGCTGCGGGGACCGGCTCGCCTCGACCGGCAGCAGCATGTACGAAGTACAGGCTACGTGCGGCGATCCGGACGACGCGCAACATAGCGTGGAGACGCGCATCGTTCGTCAGCGCGTGCTGGTGCCCTGTCCCGGCGAGCGGCGACTGTGTGAGACGTTCGTGGAACAGGCCGTGCTGATCGACGTGGACCGCTGGACTTACGATTTCGGGAGCAACCGTTTTCTCGAGCATGCGCTGTTCGAACAGGGCGCGCTGGTCAACGTGACCAGCGGCGGTTACGGCCACAAAGATCCGAGCTAGCGCGCGCTCGGTGCCGACGCTTGCCGCATGTATTCGGCGAACTCGGCTTCGAAGTCCGGGTGCCAGCGAGACAATGCTGGACGATTCAAGATGATGTCGTCGGCGGCCCAGCGAATGCGTCGCTCGTCGGTCGCGCGATCGACGGCGTTGTCCGGACACAGAATGTAGAAGTCTTCCGCGGCAATGCGCTCGAACATGAAACCGACGACCTGTTCCGGCGCCCAGGCCATGGCAGGTTTCTCGGCCACGCCGGTCATGCCGGTGAAGGTGTAGCCCGGGATTAACAGATGCGCTGAAATGCGCCCCGCGCTGGCGCCGCGCAAGGCGTGAGCCAACGACTCA
>DATHOI010000627.1:0-7411 GCA_035485095.1 Polyangiaceae bacterium
CCACCGCAGTCGAGGCCCGTTTCATCCGCGTCTTTTTTGCCGTTGCTGCAATGAGCTGCCAGCGCCGGCGCGCCGCCCGAACCCGCGCTGGCGAGACACGCGCCGCCTGCACCACCCGGCCCAGCGCCCGCTCCGCCGCCCAGACCCGACGCCCCACCTGGTCCAGTTCCGGCAATCACCGTCGACCCAGAAAACCCGGCGTCAGCCCCGCCCCCGCCGGCCCCACCGAACGCGTCGGACACAAATGCGTACTTTGGGAAGCCGCATGCCGCGAGCAAGACGCAACCGAGCAGGCTCGGGAATACCCAAAAGCGATCGCGAAGGCACGCGGCACCGGCACGTCTCACGAACGCAAGCATCGAAGCATCAGATGGTACCATGTCTCAGCGCGAACGAAATAGCAGGCGCCAGCAGTAATATGGCTCTTTTTGTGCGCGCGCGGTTGCACAGGTCCCCAAGCAGGCCCCACACTCCGCGCACCAAAGGACATGGACCGAGACGCATTCCTTGACCAGATCGCCGCGCGGCTGGGTCGCGCAAGACAGCAACGCCCGCCGCCGCGATCCGTGATCGGAGTGCCCGATTTTTATCGCAAATCGCGGGTTGCGGAGGCTCGGCCCGCGCTGCTCCAAGCGTTCGAACGTGAGCTCACGGCGGTCGGCGGCGGTGTCCGCTTGGTGCGGAGCGTCGCCGAGGCGAGCGCCGCTCTGCACGCCGAGCTCTTGCACTTTCAGGCCACGCGCGTCGTCAGCTCGGCGCGCAGCGAATTCTCGCGCTTCGACTTCGCTTGGCTCTGGCACGAGCGCGGCGCACGCGCCGTGCTCGACGATGGCATGCGGACCGAAGCCGAACAGCGCACTGCGCTGGCGAGCGCACAAGCTTCGGTGACTGCGGTTGATTGCGCCATTGCCAATACGGGGTCTTTGGTGGTGACCGCCGCGCCGTCGCGGCCACGCTCTCTCAGCTTGTTGCCCGGCGTGCATATTGCCGTGCTCTTCGCGAGTCAGATTGTGAGCCATTTGGGTGCCGCGTTCGAGACCGTGGCAGCTTTGGGCAGCTTGCCTTCGGCCGCGCACGTAATCACCGGACCCAGCCGAACGAGCGACATCGAGAACGACCTGACCATCGGAGTGCACGGACCAGCAGCGGTGACCGCGATTGTCGTTACGGAGGGCTCGCAGTGAAGGCCTCGCTCTTCATTACTTGCCTCGGTGACCAGCTCTTCCCCGAGGTCGGCATGAGCGTCGTTCGCGTGCTGCGCCGCTTGGGCTGCGACGTCGACTTCCCCACGACTCAAGTGTGTTGCGGCCAGCCCGCCTTCAACACCGGCTATCGCGACGAGGCGCGCGTCGTCGCTCGCGGCCTGCTCGACGCCTTCGAGCACTCGGAATACGTGGTGTCCCCTTCCGGATCGTGCACCGGCATGATCCATCACTACTACGAAGAGCTATTTCGAGACGATCTCGAGCTACTGGAACGCGCTCGCCAATTTCGTCAGAAAACCTACGAATTTTCGCAGTTCTTGCGCAACGTACTCAACGTCCGCGAGCTCCCCGCGAGTTTTTCCGAGCCCGTGACGTACCATGCTTCATGCCATGGCTCGCGCTTGCTCGGCGTGCGTGACGAGCCGCTCGCGCTGTTGCGACAGGTGTCGGGCATCGATCTACGACCACTCGAGCGTTGCGAGGACTGTTGCGGCTTCGGTGGCACGTTCAGCGTCAAGCTCTCCGATCTGTCGGCTGCCATGGCCGACGAAAAAGTCACGCACGTGGCAGCGACCGGGGCGCGCTACTTAGTCGGCACCGACATGGGGTGTTTGATGAACATCGCCGGCCGCATGCAGCGCCGACGCGTGGAGATTGAGCCGCTACACCTCGCCCAACTCTTGGACCGCGCGCTAGCGAACGGCGAGCGAACGAGCGAAGCATGATCGTGCCCGCCTCGCGCTTGACGCTCAAAGCGCGCGCCGCACGCGCACTCGATGACCCATTTCTGCGTAAGGCCGTGCGAATCACGGTCGAACGCCTACGGAATGGTCGCGACCAGAGCACAGCCGCCCTAGGGGACTGGGAAGAATGGCGCGAGCGCGGACGCCTCGTCCGGACTCACGTGGTCCAGTACTTGGACTATTATTTGGCTGAATTCTCCAAGAACCTGGAGCAAAGAGGCGGGCACGTTCATTTCGCGCGGGACGCGGCGGAAGCCCGCCAGATCGTGCTCGGCATCGCTCGCCAGGCCGAGGCGACCTTGGCCGTGAAGTCCAAGTCCATGGTGTCGGAGGAAATTCGAGTCAATCACGAGCTCGAGCACGCTGGCATCGAGTGCGTGGAGACGGACCTCGGCGAATGGATCATTCAGCTCGCCGACGAAGCGCCGTCGCATCTGATCATCCCCGCCATCCACAAGAATCGCCATCAGGTGAAGGCGCTGTTCGAAGGAGTAGGCGCGCGCGACCTCACCAGCGAGACGGACGTACTGGCGGGGTTTGCGCGACGCCGCTTACGAGAGCGCTTTTTGGCCGCTGATTTGGGCATCAGTGGCTGCAATTTCGCGATCGCGGACAGCGGCAGCATCGCGCTCTTCACCAATGAGGGCAACGGCCGCATGGTCACGACGTTGCCCAAGACGCACGTCGTCATCATGGGCATGGAGCGCATCCTGCCGACGCTCGCGGATCTGGAATTGATGGCCAATCTGCTGCCGCGCAGCGCGACTGGGCAGAAGCTCACCACGTACCTGAATTTGGTGACGGGGCCCCGCCTGAGCAACGAGACGGACGGCGCGCGCGACATGCACGTCGTCATCTTGGACAACGGGCGTTCGCGGCAGCTCGGCGATCCGGAATTTCAAGACGTGCTCAATTGCATTCGGTGCGGCGCGTGCCTCAACGTGTGCCCGGTGTATCGGCAAATCGGTGGGCACGCCTACGGCTCGGTGTACAGCGGACCGATCGGCGCGGTGCTCACCCCGCGCCTAGCCGAAGACGAACAGACTCGCGAGCTCGCCGACGCTTCGAGCCTGTGCGGCGCGTGCTTCGAAGCATGCCCGGTGAAGATCCCGCTCCACGACATGTTGGTGCACCAGCGAAGGCGCAACGCAGAGGCCCGGGGCTGCGACCTCCAAAGTCGCGCGTTTCAGGTGTTTGGCTGGCTTTTTTCCAGCCCGCGAGCGTTTGGTGCACTGAGCCGGCTGGGCCGCTTCGTCGAGCGCACGCTGCGACGCTTCCCCGGCTTACATTGGGTTGAACGGTTGCCGCTACTTCGCGAATGGGCGCGTCACCGCGCGCTGCCCGTGCCGGCCGAGCGCTCGTTCCGTGAGCTCTTCGCGGCTCAAGAAGAAAAGACCGAGCGCGAACGGCGAGCTTGAGCTTGCGACAAAAACGCACACTGTCACGCCGGCACGTGGCAACTCATGCCAACTCAGTGATAGTCCGGCGGAGGGTCGGTCCGCTTCTCCTGAAAGCTCAGGCTGGCGATGCGCACGAACGCCTCGAGCTGCGCGTCACCCTGCGCAGTCACGAGCTGCTGATCGACGATCACGGCCTCTGAAGCCCAGGAGGCCCCGCTCTGCTCCAGCTCGGTGCGGAGTGCTGGGTCAGAGGTGACGGCTCTACCGTCGACCAACCCGAGGTCTTCTAGCAGCAACGCGCCGTGATCGAGGGTCGCGACCCACTTGCCTTGCAGCGCAAAGCTACGCGCAAAGGCACAAGCTTCAGGCGAGTTGCGCAGGGCCACGACGGCCAGTGCGGCGCCCGGAATGCACAAGGCGTGATACACCTCGGGAGCCGTGTCAGCCACGCGCTCATCGGCTCGAATGCTGCCGTTCGCGCCGCTCGGTCGCAATTCCAGAGCCGGGGCGACCAAGATGACCTCGGCGCCCGCGAGCTCGAAGGCTTCGCGCAGCGTGGATAGGCGCTCCGCGTTCAAGCCATTGGCTTCGAGCATTGCGATGCGTTTGCCGACTAGAGGGCGAAACTTCGACAGCGCGCGACCGAGACCCGATTCACTGCCGAGATGCATCATGACCGACTCGCGTTCTCGAGCACGAATGCCGCACTGAGTACGACGGCACCCTTCAATTGCTGGTTCATGGTGAATCGCTCAGCAATCGACGTGCCAGGCTCGCTCGCTCTGCGAGCCGTTGATCTTCTCGAACACGCAATATCGAATTCATGTGACAGCTTCGTCGCCCCGCTGAGGCGGATAGTCACAAGCTTCAGCGTCTGACGAAGATCGGCAGATTCAGCTATTTTTCGAGCGATTCTTGGATACAGACACTGGCACGCCGGCTGCAATGAGCAAATCCCCGACAGTCGAAATCGAGATCGAATTTCGAGAGAGATGAAGCATGAGCTCGCAGTCAATCACGCCTCGACGCGCATTTGATTCAGCGGCGCCGCGCACCGCGCGAGCCGCTGCGTGGAACCTGCCGGGCTCGGACGCTCTCTTGCTCCTTGCCGCCGCGTTCATGGCGCTATCGGTTTTCCAGCTGGCGGCATGGCTGGCAGCCGCCGAGCTCACGACGTTGGTCTATTCCGTGGTCATCGTGCCACTGGCGCTATTCGTCACAGCCATCGTGTCCGAACGTCGGACCTGAAAGAAGCTCACGCCGAGACGCCGACGAGAGCGAGCAAAATTCACCTTAAAACAAGAGGAAACCATGACACATCTGAAGTCCGTCGTATCCATGTCGACCCTGGTCGCTCTGTTCGCTGCAGGCTGCGGCGGCTCGGCCGTCCCGCTCGACAAGCTGACTGATGCCAGGGCGACGGTGCGCGCGGCTCAAGAGGCAGGCGCACAGAACACGCCGCAAGCCGCCCTGCACCTGAAGATGGCCAATGACGAGCTCGCCTCGGGTCAAAAAGCGATCGACGAAAAAGACAACGACCGCGCGCGGCTGCTCTTGAATCAGGCACAAGCGGACGCAGATCTGTCGCTCGCTCTGGCACGTGGCACGGAAGAAAAGCAACAAGCGCAAGAAGCGCAGGCGAAGATCGACGGCCTGCTCAAGCAAGCGCAGTAGCGCAGCGAACCTTTTCCCAGAACTTTTGAAATTCGCAGGAGTTTTAGCCATGAAAATCTCGACCATTGCCGTCGTCACTAGTTTCCTCGCCGCCACGGCGTGCGCGTCCACCACACCAACGCCCGAGCTCGTGAGTGCGCGTCAGGCCTATGATCGAGCTCGCACCGACCCGACCGCAGCGCTCGTGCCGGACAGCGTCTTGAGCGCGAAACAAGCGCTCGACAAGGCCGAGTCCGTGCACAATAGCGATCCGCAATCGGACGCGGAACGCAGCTATTCTTATGTCGCACAGCGTCGCGCCGAGCTAGCGCTGACGCTCGGTGACAACGCTCGAACCAAGCAGCAAGCCGATGCCGCAGCGCAGCACTACACCGAGCTAGAAGACAAATTGCGCAGCAACGCGCAACAGCAACTCGGCGCGGAGCGCAGCCAGGTGAGCCAGCTCGGGTCCCAATTGGTGCAAACGCAAACCGGCCTGGCTCGTGAAACCGACGCCCGCAAGGCTGCCGAAGCGCGGGCGGCGCGGGCGATGGAGAGCCTGAACAAGATTGCTCAGGTCAAGGAGGAGGCGCGTGGCATGGTGATCACGCTTTCCGGCCAAGTGCTGTTCGTGACGGGCAAGTCGGAGCTCTTGCCCGCGGCACAAGACCAACTCGACCAAGTCGCCAGCGCGCTCAAGGACCAAGGCGAGGTCAAGCCGATGGTGGTCGAGGGCTACACGGACTCCGTAGGCTCGGATGCCACCAATCTCAGGCTGTCGAAGGACCGCGCGGACGCCGTTCGCAGCTACCTCGTCAGCAAGGGCGTGCCCTCGGACAAGATCACGTCGGTCGGCAAGGGTAAGGCCAATCCAGTAGCGAGCAACGACACTGCCGACGGCCGCGCCAACAATCGTCGCGTCGAAATCGTGATCGCCGGCGGGGGCTCGCACGCCGCGCTGTCCGATATGCCGGCACAGTGATGCGCGACTGATTCACTCGATACCGATTTTCTAGGTGAGTCCGGAACGGGCGCTCGTGGCCGAGAGGTCGCGCGCGCCCGTTGTCGCTGACTCACGCTCAAAGTTTCGGAGGGTGCGCGCCCGGGCGAACGTGCGGCGCCATGCCGGGCGGAAACCCCGGAGGCAGCGCGCCGGCCGGCATGCCACCCGGCGGCATCATGCCGCCCATACCGCCCAGCATCGCACCGAGCATCTGGTCGAGGTCCATCACGTTGTAGCCGATGGGCACGGCGAACTCGGTCGCGGGCAAGCCCTTCTTCTGAATGCTGGTGACTTCGATACGCGCCTGTTCCACGCCGTTCTCCGACATGACCAAGCGCAGTGGAAAGTGTTTGCCGTCCGTGATCTCGGTGGCCCAAGCAAACTCCGCCGGTAAGCCAGCCAGCGGAATGTGAAACCACGACGTGCCTTGTTCGGCGATGCACAGATCACCCACCGACTTGGCTTGTACGATGTGCCAGATCTCGCACTTGTAGCCCGCAACCGTGTCGGTCTTGCCGGTCTTCTGCACGTCGGCTGGGGCGCCTGCATGTTGCTCGCTGTGAGCATGCGCCTGACTCAGCACCTTCGCTTGATTCGCGAATTTGTCGAAGTCGATCATGATGACCTGCTTCTTCGCGTCCAGCACCGCGTACAGCTTCTTGTCCGCGGGCATCACGAGCACGAAGGCCTTGCCCACGCCTTGCGCTTCCGCGACGCTGTCTGGCAAGTCGACCCGGAATTTGCCGTCCTTCACGGCGAGCGTGAAGCTCACGGGCGTTGCTGCTCCGTCCTTCGCGTTGAACTTCCCCTTGGCGCTCACTCCGACTTCACCCTCGAAGCCGTCGAGGACGGCGAGCGAGCCCGCGGCAGAGTCGGCCGGGGCGGCGCCACTGGCCGCGGCGCCGGCTGCGGCTGGTGCGTCCTTTTTGTGACAAGCGACCGGCAGAAGCAGGAACAAGAACAGCGCATGACGGGCGTTGAGCTTCATGCCCTCGACACTAGCCGACAATTTACACTTGCTTCAATCCGACGCCGGCAAGAGTGAGGCGAGTTAGCAGCGTCGGCGGCAGATCGCCACGCGCTCGCACGGCGTCGGAGCGGCCTTGATTCTAGAAGCCGTGCTGCGATTCAGGGGTCAGCTCGTTGGGCGGCGTGTACGCGGGGACGAGCACTTTCGGACTGGGAATTGGCTGCAATCGCGCGTCATACCAGACCGCGTCGGCGAACATCAGCGTGCCGTCCTGCGTGTAGTGCACCTGCCACGGCGCGAAGCGCGCACCCTTTGGTGGAACTACCCAGCCGCCGCGCTGCCACACATAGGTCCTGCCGCGCCAGGCCCAATGGCCGTCGATCCACAACGCGTCGCGATTGGGAGCCGGCGGCACGACCTCCGAGAAGCCGGCTGGA
>DATHOI010000628.1:0-4276 GCA_035485095.1 Polyangiaceae bacterium
CGAGCCGCTCGGCGACGCGGAAACGGGCCAATCACCTCGGACATGGGCCGAGAATGCCAGATGACGAGCCACTGCGCCTCCCGTTCGTCGCCGGTTGAGCGCGCTGGGAGGCGCGCCGGCGGCCCGAGCGGAACGCCGTTCGCCGTGCTAAAAGCGGCCCGTCATGCGCGCTTCGTATCGTTGGCTGAAAGAGTTGCTTCCGCATTTGAGTGCCTCGCCGGACGAGGTCGCGCGGCGACTTGGTGAGGCGGGGCTAGCCGTTGACGGCGCGCGTCGGTTCGGCGCAGGCCTCGAATCGCTGCTAGTCGTTCGCGTGCTGGGCAAAGAGGTGCACCCGAAGCGCGCGACCCTCAATCTGGTGACCGTTGACCGCGGCGGTGTCGAACAGCGCGTGGTTTGCGGAGCGAGCAACGTCCCGGCTCCGGGCGGCCTGCTCGTGCTCGCGCCACTGGGCAGCAAACTGCCAGGCATGCCCGAGCCACTCGCGCCGCGCGAGATCGGCGGCGTGCTGAGTGAAGGCATGCTGTGCAGCGAGACCGAGCTCGGCCTCGCCGAAAGCGCGGACGGCATCTTGATCTTGCCCGAGGGCTCGGCGGAGCCAGGGACTCGCTTCGTCGACGCCTTCCCAGCGGCACAAGACACGATCTACGAGCTCGACGTGACGCCGAACCGGCCTGATGCCCTGGGCCACGTTGGCCTGGCGCGCGAGCTCGCAGCGCTGTTCGGGCTTCGATTCACTCCGCCCGCGGCCGGCACTCCCCTGCGCACTGCCAGCGGCAGCGTCGAGGCGCTCGTTCAAATCGAGAATCGCGACACCGAGCGTTGCCCGCACTATGCCGCCGGCGCGGTGCTCGAGGTGGCAGTCGGGCCCTCACCCTTGTGGTTGCAATGGCGGTTGCACAGCCTCGGGGTGCGACCCATCTCCAACGTCGTCGACGTGACGAATCTGCTGTTGCTCGAGTTCGGGCAACCGCTGCACGCGTTCGATCTCGACCGGGTACGCGGCGGGCGAATCATCGTGCGCCGAGCCGTTGCCGGCGAGCCGTTTTCGACGCTCGACGGCGTGGCGCGCACGCTCGACGGCGATGACCTGGTGATCGCAGACGCCGAGGGTCCGACCGCTTTGGCCGGCGTGATGGGCGGACTAGACAGCGAGATCCGCGCGACGACTCGGCGCGTGCTGTTGGAATGCGCTTATTTCGCGCCGCGCGGCGTGCGGCGCACAGCTCGGCGCTATGGGCTGCGCACCGAGGCCAGTCACCGCTACGAGCGCGGGATCGACTACTCGGCCATACCGCACGTGCTCGAGCGCGCCAAAACACTGCTCACGGAGCTGGCTTCCGGCGCAGCGTTGCCCGGCGCCATTCACGCGCGCGGACCCGAGCCCGAGCTCGGAGAAATCACGCTGCGTTCAGCGCGGTTGGATGCGCTGCTCGGCGTGCCAGTGCCGTTCGACGAAGCGCGCGAGATCCTCGAGCGACTTGGGTTTCCCGTGCTCGCGGCAGCTGGCACCGGCGCGAGCGCCACGCTGCTCGTACGCGCGGTTCCGTTCCGGCCCGATGTGACGCGTGAGGTCGATTTGATCGAAGAGGTCGCGCGCGTGCGCGGGCTCGACGCCATCCCCACACTGCTACCGGCGATCGCGCCGCAGACACCGCGCACGACGGGCAAGCTGGAACGCGAAGTCGGGAGCGCAGCAGTGGCGCTCGGTCTTTCGGAAGCGGTCACCTACGCCTTCGTGTCCGAGGGCGATTTAGCCAAAGTGCACGCGCCAAAACCGAGTGTTCGGCTCAGTAATCCGCTGAGTGAAGAGCGCAACGTGATGCGCACCAGCCTATTGCCAGGCCTGCTAGAGGCCCTGCGGCGCGCGCGGCGACGCGGAGAAACGCGCGCGCGCCTGTTCACCGTGGGGAGTTGCTTCGGTGCGCCGGTCAGTGAAGTGCAAGGCGGCGCTCGCCCGCGCCTGAACGTAGACATCGACGTGCTGCCGCGTGAAGAGCTGCGCTTTGCCGCGGTGCTCGCCGGAAATCGTCAGGAGTATCTGACGCTGAAGCCGGAAGAGGTCGACGTCTTCGACGCCAAGGGCCTCGCGCTCGAGCTGGTGGAACGCGTGAGCGGCAAGCAAGCCGTGGTGCGGCTAGCCGCTGCCAGCGAGCGCACGGCGCATCTGCACCCACGCGGTGCTGCTGAAATCTTGATCGACGACGTGCTCGTGGGTCATCTCGGGCCACTGCACCCTGAAGTGGTCGACGCGCTCGACCTCGGTGGCGGCGCGCAGGTCGTCGAGCTGGATCTGGAAGCGCTGGAGCGTTGGGGCAAGGCCGTCCCGCAATTTCACGCCATCGCCCGCTTGCCCGCCGTCACTCGAGACCTGTCCTTGGTCGTGGACGACGCGGCGCTCGCTGGCAAGGTCTGCGAGCGTTTGGAGCACGCCGGCGGAGAGCTCTGTGAGTCAGTCGAGCTGGTCGCGTTGTTCCGAGGTGGCTCGCTGCCGGAGGGTCAGAAATCCCTGACATTTAGGGTCGTTTGTCGCGATCCAAAATCGCGTACACTGGCCGAAGAAGCGCGCACGCTCACCGACAAGGAAGTGGACGAAGTGCAGAGTCGCATGCTGAAAGTCGCTCAGGCCGAATTCGGAGCGACACTGCGAGGCTAAGGATGCGCGTGGCACCCACGCGAAAGCTGCCCATGACGTCGAAGCAAGTTCGTCTCGTATTGCTCGGTTTGATCTTCGCCAGCTCTAGCCTCGTTGATTGCGAACGCAAGGCTCCCGGACCAACGGAATGCGCCTGGTTCGCAGAAGCATTCATTGGCATGGCTCGAGACGACGAGCGCGCCACGTTCCGCGAACAAGCCGCCATCGACGAGGTCACGCAACTGTGCTTGACCACCCCTTATGATCGCGAGCTCATCGCGTGTAGCCAAAGCACGAAGCGCGCACGCGCCTGCTTCGATGCATACAAGGTACGAACTAGGCGCGCCTTGTGAACCCGCCGCCGAGCCCCAATCCGTTCGAGCCGCCGCCGGTCGGCAGTTATGGCGGCGCTTCCGCTGGCGCGCCGCAGGCGCCCCCATCGTCCTCGGAAGCGGTGGCTGCCCTCGTGTGCGGGGTCTTGGCGTGGAGCTGTTTCCCGCTCGGAATCGTGGCGATTTGGCTTGGCGTGCGCGCGCGCCGCGCCATCCGCGAAAACCCGAGCCGAGTCGGCGGCGACGGCTTGGCGCTCGGCGGCATGATCATAGGCGGGGTATTCCTCACCTTCTGGCTGCTCTACGTGGCAATGGTGGGCGTGATGGTCCTGCTCAGCATCCTCAAGCGCTAGCTCTCGAAATGCAGGTGGTCGCCTTCGACCCGCACATGGATCGTCGAACCGTCGTTGAATGTTCCAGATAGCAACGCGTGCGCCAGTGGATCTTGCAGGTTGCGCAGGATGCTCCGCTTGATTGGGCGTGCGCCGAGGGCCGGCTCGTAACCGCGGTCGACTAGAAAATCCTTGGCTGCGTCGTCCAGATCGAGAGTCAAACGGCGATCCGCGAGCAACCCTTCCAAGTGACCGAGTTGGATGTCGACCACTCGACGCAAGTGCTGCTTGGTGAGCGGACGAAACAGCAGCGTTTCGTCGATCCGATTCAGGAACTCCGGACGGAAGAACTCACCGACGCGCTCGAGCAACATGTCGCGCAGGGCGTCGCGTCCGGCTTCGCTCTCGAACAGCTTGGGGTCGCTCTCCAAGATGCGATCGGAGCCGATGTTGCTGGTCATGATGACCACGGTGTTCGAGAAATCCGCAAGTCTCCCGCGACCATCCGTGAGCCTGCCGTCGTCCAGCACCTGCAGGAGCAAGTTGAACACGTCTTGGTGCGCCTTCTCGACCTCGTCGAAAAGCAGCACGGAGTAAGGTCGTCGCCGCACGGCCTCCGTCAGGAAGCCGCCTTGCTCGCTGTCCGCGTAGCCGGGTGGCGCGCCGATCAAGCGCTGCGCCATGTGGCGCTCCATGAACTCGCTCATATCGAGCCGCGTCAGGGCTTGGTCGTCATCGAACAAGAAGCGCGCGAGCGCCTTGGCGAGCTCGGTTTTGCCTACGCCACTCGGGCCGAGAAACAAGAACGAGCCGATGGGTTTGCCCGGATCACGTAGCCCCACACGACCGCGGCGCACTGCGCGCGCGACGGCCGCCACGGCATCATCCTGGCCGACCACACGCTGCGCCAGGCGCGCTTCCATCTTCAACAGCTTGTCCGCCTCGCCCTCCAGCATCTTGGCCACGGGGATACCGGT
>DATHOI010000629.1:0-7090 GCA_035485095.1 Polyangiaceae bacterium
CCCGAACGCGAGCGCGGCCAACGTTCGGCTCGGGCGCGGACCGATCCGCTCGCGCGAGCTGAGCTGGACCGAAGCGACCACCGTTTGTCCACGACGATGATCAAGGCCAAAGGCGAGAGCGCGAGGCTCGCGCAGCGAGTCGCGCGCGGCTTCGATGATTGTTTCGAGGGCGCTGTTTCTTCGTGGATCTACGCGCTACTGAGGGTTGGCCTGGCCGCGCTGTGTTTGATTCGCGGCGCAGACTGGTTGCGCCCTTGGCTACCGCTCGACCATCACTCTTGGGTGCACGGCTTCGACCTCGATTGGTCGAGCCAGGCGAGCCCGTACTTGAAATCACCGTTCTTGCCTGGCCTCGTGCTCGGCGCAGCCGCAACACACGGCTTGGTCTGGCTGCGGACCCTACTCGCCGTGTTGTTGCTGCTCGGGGTTCGTCCGCGCACGAGTGCACTCGCTCTGGCGCTGACCAGCTACGCGCTGCTGCTGTCGGACCGCTATCACTACTTTCATCATCTGCACGTGCTGTACTTGAGCGTTGCTTGGCTCGCGCTGGCACCCGCGAACGACCCGTTTAGGCTCAGCCCGGCGTTCGCCGCGCTCGCGGCACGCATCCGCACCCAACCGGCAGCCGAGCTCGCTTGGCACGCCAGCCCGATTTGGCCGCTGCAATTGCTGCGCGCGCTAACGATGAGTATTTACCTGGCATCGGGCAGTGCCAAGCTGCAGTCGAGCTGGTGGAGCGGCGACGTGTTATCGCAATTGGCGTGGCTCCACTCGGTGCGCGGGAGCTTGTGGGTGCACACGGCGCCGCTCCTGGGCGTCACGCCGATAGCGCGAGGCGTCTGCTTGTTCGAGCTCTCGCTGCCATTTCTGCTGGCTTTCCGCCCGACGCGTCGCGTCGCGGTACTCGCCGGCATCGCGTTTCACACATTGATCAGCAGCGTTATGGCGGTGTCCACGTTCGGCGCGACGATGTCACTGCTACTGCTCGCGTTCTGGCCGAAGGCATTGCGAGAGCCCGCCTGCGCAGAGCAACGCTTGCAATCCGGAGCCTGACAGCCAATAGTTGCGAGCGGTGGAAGCGCTCGATGCAGAGCAACGCGCGCGGGTGGCGGCCTACTGGTGGCAGCGCGCAGAAGGCGAGATGACCTCGTGGGTCGGTTTCCGTCACGTGCTCGCCGATTTGCGCCTCGAAGGCTCTCCCGAAGCCGTGCTCAAATTGGCCGAACGCGCCGTGAAGGACGAATACCAGCACGCGCTCTTCTGTCGTGACTGGGCGCGCCATTTCGGTCATTCGAGCACGGAAGACCCGCGTCCCCGCGGTGAAGAGCCGCTCGCCTTTCGCGACGCCACTGAAGCCGAGAATCGCTTGCTCCGCATTGCGCTGTGTTGCTTCACGGAGACCGTCGGCTGCTTCATCCTGCGCCGCGTGCGCCCGACACTCACTGATCCCGAGCTGCGCAAGCTCAACCGTCGTCACTTGGCGGACGAGCTACGGCACAGTCGTGTGGGTTGGGGTCATTTGGCGAGCCTCGACGAGTCGCGCAAGGCGACGCTGCGCCGCTGGCTGCCAGCGTTGTTCAAGGTGCTGCCCAAGGCCTGTTGTGAGGGGCCCGAGCAAGACTTCGAAGAGCTGATTCCTTTCGGTTATTTTACGCCCCGCTTGTTGCGCGCGGCGTACGACCAAGCAATCGAGGAGGTGATCGCCCCTGGGCTCGCCTACCTCGGCATGACGGAGACGACATGAACCCTAAGCGCCCAAAGTTACCCCCGACGAATCGCATGTTCCGCACCATCGTCATGATGGGTAGCGGGCTCGCACTGAGCTGTGGCGGCGTCGCGCAAATCGACGGCGGAAATGGCGGCGCCCCGAGCGGCGGCTCCCCGGGCGGCAACTTCGGCGGCGCGTCCGGTGCGCCGCAGCCCACTCAGATTGCCGGCAGCAGCGCGGTGAGCGCCGGCGATACGGGCATCGGGGGCTCACCGTACATCAGCGTCGGCGGCGGACTTCAGTTGCCGGAGCCGACTGCGGGTGCCGCGGGAATGGGCGCCGTCGCCAACCCGAACTGTCCGTTTTCGCAATGGGACTGCACGAACAGCGCGACCGAGGGCTACTGCAGCTATGGCGCGACGTACGGCGTGCAGATCGGTACGGATTGTTTCTGCAATTCGAATCGACCAAAGAGCGGCGCCGACTGCAAGCCTGGGTTCACCTACGCATGCCGCTCGGGCGTACTGAGCTCGACGAGCAACAGCACTACCCCGTTCGAATGCAGTTGTACGCCCACGCCAGCCGACGGCTCCAGCTGCGATATTTGCATCACCAACTACGGCGCTTACGAGAGTTGCATCACCGATACACCGAATGACGTGCTGTGTGGCTGCACGGTCGTCCTGCTGAAGTGAGGCGCCGCTGGCGGTCAGCCGCGACCGAGGCCGACCGCCACCCCGAATCCAAGGCTCGCCGCTAGCCGCTTGCCGCCAAGCGCTCAGCGACGATCCGGCGCATGTGCTGGACCCAATAGCGATTGGTCAACCGCTCCTCGACCTGTGGCGTGCCGAACGCGGAGCGGTGCTCGGCGTGCCAGCGCTCGAGGTTGCTCCTGGTGATTTCGCGCCAATCCCCCACGATCACGACGGGCAATCCTTCATAGAGCGGGTCGAGGGACGAGCGCTTGACGATCACGATGTTGCCGAGCACGAGCGACTCCCAAGTGCGGTGACAATCGAGACCGTTGCCGTGCGGGCTGACCACGAACGCGTAGCGCGTCTTCTCACGCCACAGATCGATGCGCCGCACCTTGCTGGTCTGGAATTGCACGTCGGGGTTGTCGCGCAGCGCGTTCTGCACGGCCTGTCGGTCGTCACCCCAAACTTGATGCTTGTGTTTGTTGAAGTGGAAATCGGCGTGCACGCGCAGCAGGCGGCGCGCGTTCGGCGCTGCGGCTTTCCGCAGTGCTTCGAGCTCGGCTTCTTGCGCGGCTGGCGTTGCCGGCCAGTGTCCCCACTTGCGAGTGTTGCTGATGGTGTGAAAATCGAGACCAATCGGCATCGGTAGGATTTTTCCGCTATCCTCCGTGCCATCGAAGTTCTGCGTGAACCAACACACGACCCGCGGGTCCGAGAGCAGCTCGGACGAACGATCGAAACCGGATGGAATCGCCCAGTCCTCGTCGCCGGTGACGAGCGCGAAGCGCGCTTTGATCTTCGGCAGCGCTTCGTCCAAAAATTGCGGCAGCGCAATCAAGCGCATCCAGACCAAATCCCCATCCTTCACGTTAGAAAACGAATCAGGATCGAAGCGCAAAGCCGAACGACTGCCGCGCTGCCTCTTGACGAAGTCGACGCCGCCGTTGTGGTCGCAGAGGAGGGCGAGCCCGCGACTCCACACGTAACGCGTGGCTTCGAACGGGCCATTGACCAACGCGCGATACCTGAGAATCAGCGCAGAAACCGTGCCGCCGAGCGCCCCCACGCCGAACAACCAAATGTTCAAGACGACCCCTCCTCGAGGGCTCGGGCGTAGCAGGCCAGCGTTTGCTCGGCACAACGTGCCCAAGTGAAGGTTTTGACGTGCTCGAGACCGCGTTCACGAAGGCTTACGCGAAGCGCCGTATCCGAAACGATACGCGCGATGCCCGCGCCGAGTAGCTCCTCGTTCAGCGCGGGCAGGGTCAACGCCGCATCACCCGCGACCTCGCCGAGCGCGGAGAGCGTGCTGGTCAGAGTCGGCGCACCGCACGCCATGGCCTCCAGAATGGGCAAGCCGAAGCCTTCGTACGAAGAAGGGAATACGTACGCCAGGCAGTGTCGAAAAAGCGCGACGAGCAGCGCATCTTCGATGTAGCCGAGGATGTGCACACGGCCCACCACGCCGCTTCTTGCGGTAGCTTCCTCCAAGCGCTGTCGTTGTGACGCCGAGATCGGCCCAGCAAAGACCAGCTTCACGTCGGCGGCGACACCACTTCGACCGTACGCGCGCACCAGGAGCGGCAAATTTTTCCGTTTGTCGCTGGCCCCGAGGCAGAGCAAGAACGGTGCATCGAAGCCGAGGCGCGCCCG
This sequence comes from Polyangiaceae bacterium, assembly GCA_035485095.1. GTDB lineage: Bacteria > Myxococcota_A > Polyangia > Polyangiales > Polyangiaceae > PMG-095. The sequence continues at coordinate 4,060 of DATHOI010000629.1, forward strand.
CAGGAGCTCGCGCTCACCGTCGACCTCGACAGCGCTGAAGCGGTCGTGATCCACGCCCAAATGCACGACGTCCACGCGTTCCGGCGCGATGCCGAGGTGTCTCAGCAAGTCCTTCCGCGTGGCGTCGCTGATTGCAATCACGCGCCGCGCCGTGCGATAGCGCGCGAAATCACGGGCCCACTGCAGCGCGCGGGCACCTGGTACGGGCGCTAGGTAGTCGGCTGCGAGCACCAGCGGGATCAGATCGAGGCAGGTCACGATACGCGGCACGCGCATGTCGATCGGCGTGCCGGGCGGATCCGGCAAGTGCAGGAGCCGCGCGCCGGTTCGTCGCGCCAAGCCGCCGAGAAAAAAGCGGCGCTCCATCTTGTGGCGCTGATACTGCAGCGTGCTGACGACGATTTTTGGATCACCGGCAAATTGCAGCGAGGGGTCGAGCGCGCCGGACACGGGCCCGCGGTGCCGCACCAGGCCCGAAAGCGATAGGCCGGTAGCGTCGGGGCGTTCGGCGAGCGCGCGACACAGCCCCTTCACGTAGCGACCGATGCCGCGCTCACGCGACGGCGTGTTCAACGCCGTCATGTCGACCAGCACGTCAAGCATGGCGCCCTCGCCCTCGGCCGGGACCGGCGGCCGCAGCTTCACGGTATACCTCGAGCGTTAGGGCAGCAGCAGCATCCCAATCGAACGTGCGCGCCCGTTCGAGACCGCGCGCGCGAAGCTCGTCACACAGTGACGCATCTCGTGTTTGGCGCATCGCGCGAGCGAGCCCGGCGATGTCCCCCACCGCCGCGTGCAGCCCAGCGCCACCCGTTACTTCGAGCAGCGAGGGCGTGTCGCTGGTGATCACGGGGCAGCCTGCGGCCATGGCCTCGAGCACGGGAATGCCGAAGCCCTCGATGCGTGACGGTTGAACGAGTGCGCGCGCAGCTTGCAAGACGCTCACCAGTTGACCCTCGGCGAGCGTCGGCAGCCAGCGAATTCTCGACGAAATCCCCAACCTTTCCGCGAGCTTCGCGAGGCCTGTGCCGCTCCGCGTCCGCTGCACCAAAACCAATAACTCTTCAGGCTTACTTTCGCGCGCAAAGGCTTCGAGCACGTGCCGATGCGCTTTGTAGGGCACGTTCTTGCCGACCACGACATAGTACGGCGCGTGACTGCCCACGAGCTGAGCCGCGCGCTGGCGGGCGGCGGCTAGGTCCACCGCCGGCACGAAGGCCGCGCCTGCAGCATTGTGAATCACACGCACGCGGTTCGCCGCTTCCGGTCGTACCGCGCGGATGCGCTCAGCCGTCGCATGCGAAACGGCGATCAGGCGTGTCGCGCTACGGAGCGCGTTGCGCATGCCAAATTGGTAGTACTTGGCGCGCGCTCGGTGGAGCAGCGGCCGCGCGTCGACGTCAGCCGCGCGCTCGAGCCACATCAAATCATGCATCGTCACCACGCTCGCACAAGGTAACCCTCGACCAAGCAGGCTGGCCGGGAAGTGCACGACGTCAGTCGGCTCGAGCTGGTCGAGCGAGCTCGGGCGCAGCAACGTGCGGATGCCATCCGCGACGGCTGGGACCGTGAAGCACGTGACGTTTGGCGCCGCCACGGGCTCCGGGCGCTCCTGATGCGCCCAAAGGCGAAAGCGCGCCTCCGGCGCGAGAGCCGGCAGGCGCGCGATCAACGCCGCGACATAACTACCAATGCCGCTCGGTCGCGCGCGCACGTAGCGAGCATCGATCACGTAGCGGCCCTTCTCACCCTGCACGGACACGGTTCTAGGGAACGACCGGCAGGCGCCGCGCGCCCTCGAAATCGAGCGGCTGCCCCCGCCATTCATCGTACGCGCTTTGCGTGCGCACGCAGCCGATGGTGCACGCATCGGCGCAGGTCTTTTTCGTGTAAAATTGAGTTTTCAGGTCCTCGTGGCTGTACTCGAGCAGCGGCTTCTTGAACACGCCGCGTGTCTGCGAGCACCAGTGTACGTCGCCGAATTCATCCACATACAAGTAGCGGCTACCAGCGCGGCACTTGAACGGCGCGTGCCCGTCACGCAGGATGCGCTCGCGGTAGTCGTGGGCCTCACTGAAACGCCGCCCGCCGAGCATGGATTTAATCTGCGCGAAGGCAGCTTGCCCGGCTTCGTCGAGGTGCATCTGCCCGGTGCCGTCGTGAAGCACGAGCACGCGCGGGCGAAAGCCGAACTCTTGCGCGGTCTCGACCACCTGGAGCGCTTCTTTCGGGCTGGTGGCACCGAGCACGGCGCTCAAGACGACCTTGAATTTTGCGGTCTTCGCCAGCATGCGCAACTTCGGCAGCATCGGCTTCAAGACTTTGACGGTCACGTCATTGGGCAGCACGCCGTCGACGCTGACCTGCAGTTCCATCAGCCCGGCGTCATTGAGCGCCTGCACCTTCTTTTCATTCATGAGATACGCGTTCGATATCATCATGACTTTGTGGAAGGATTTGCTGCGGGCGTAGGCGATGACCTCGTTGATGTGCGGGTTCATCATGGGCTCACCGCCCGTGAGCTCCAGGCTGAACGTGCCGAGCTCCTTCAGCTTGTCGATGCGCGCGCGGAGCACGTCGAACGGCACCGGGTCCGAGGTCTCGTCGAACTCGTTGCAATAGCCACAGCTGAGGTTGCAGCGGCGAATGACCACGAGCTGTGCCAGGAAAGGTCCGTACAGTCCGCGAGAAAGAACGCCCATCAGGCGAAGCTCCTTAGTCTCAAACCGGCGCCGGTGAAAGCCGAGGCGCCTGTGCCGCTGCTAGACAAGACCGCGCGAGACTAGCACGCCGCTCAGTGAATGCGCTGCCCAGGCTGCGCGCCGCTGTCGGGTGCGAGCAAGAAGACCTCGGCGCCACCCGGGCCCGCGGCGACGACCATGCCTTCACTCGTGCCAAACTTCATCTTGCGCGGCGCCAAATTTGCGACGATCACGACCAAGCGCCCAACTAGGCTTTCTGGTGTGTATGCCGCCTTGATCCCGGCAAAGATCGTGCGCGTGTTTCCGCCGCCTAAGCTGACCGTCAGCTT
>DATHOI010000630.1:0-2920 GCA_035485095.1 Polyangiaceae bacterium
CTCGCAGACGCGGGCCGCATCATGCTCGCGGATTTCGGCCTGGCTCGAGCCATGGATCGCGGTCGCATGACGCGGCCCAACATCGTCAAGGGCAAGCTCTCCTACTTGGCGCCAGAGCTGCTGCTGGGGCTCGCGCCCACCGTGAAGTGCGACCTGTTCAGTTTGGGCGTGGTGATGTGGGAGGCGTTGGCCGGGGAACGCTTGTTCGATGCCGGTTCGGATGCCGACGTCGTGGCCAACATCCGCGACGGTAAGATCCCGCTGCTCAGCATGAAGCGGCCGAACCTACCGATCGCGGTGACCTCTGCGGTGCATCGCGCGCTCGAGCGCGACCCGGCGCAACGCTTCGATTCCGCGCGCCAAATGTTGGACGTGCTCACGTCAGTGCTGCGCGTGCTGCCGCGCAGCGTCGACAGCCGCGTGCTCGCGGGGAGCTTCAGCGCCGCCAAGAGCCGACTAAAGCCCGACACCGCGCCGGACAAGGCCTAATTACCTAATCAAAACAATAATTTAGATCCTAAGCGCATCGTCCATCGATTGAATTTGAAAATCGTTTTCATTAGGCTACAGTTCATTCGGTAGCGTCGATGAATCTCGCAGAGACCCGTGTCGGACAAGTGGTAACCGTGGAGCACGTCGCGGGGGAAGGCTCGTTCCGTCGTCGACTCATGGAGCTCGGGCTCGTGCCGGGGACGCGCGTGGAAGTGGTCGGCATCGCGCCGCTGGGGGACCCGATGGAGCTCTTGGTGCGTGGTGGCAGCTTGTCGATTCGTCGCGCAGAAGCCCAAGGCGTCGCCGTCAGGCTCGGGGAAATGACCAACGCCGAGCGCGTGCCATCCGCTCGCGCCGAGTCGAGCTCGCTGGCGTCCCGGGGTTTTGCCCGCAGCGCGCCGTGACGCCGTGACCGACGCATCTGCTGTATCGACGGCGAAGCCAAACGAGCGCGCGGCTGCCCGTTCGGCACAGGCGCCGCTCGTGCTCTTGATCGGCAACCCGAACACCGGGAAAACGACGCTCTTCAATCGCCTCACGGGTCAGAGCGCGCGCATCGGCAACTATCCGGGCATCACCGTCGAGCGGCGTAGCGGAGAGCTAAACGTGACGCGCGCCGGAGTGCGGAGCGCGGTCGAAGTCGTGGACGTACCCGGCGCGTATTCGCTCAGCGCGCGCTCGCCGGAAGAGCAAATCGCGCTCTCGGCCGTGCTCGGCTTGGCCGAAAATCCGCCTCCGGATCTGTGCGTGGTCGTGGTCGACGCGGGTCAGCTCGCGCGCAATCTGTATTTGGTCATGCAGCTCTTGGAGCTCGACGTGCGCGTCGTCGTGGCACTGAACATGATCGACGAGGTTCGGGAAAACCCGCCAAACGAGCAGGAGTTGAGCCAATTTTTGGGCGTGCCCTGCGTGGCAACCAACGCGCGCCGCGGGCTCGGCGTGACGCGGCTGGAAGAGACCATCGCAGCCGCTCTGGACGGCCCAGAGCGCTCGGCGCGGCACATTCGCTACCCGGAAGCCCTCGAGCGAGATCTGGCGGAAGTCACCGAAGCCCTGCCCGCAGCCTGGACCCCGAACCCAACCCGCGCGCGTGCGCTGTCACTGTGGGCGCTGACCAGCATCGAGAGCGACGACGAGCTCCTAGACATCGACCCCGTGCTGCGCGAACGCAGCCTCGCGATACGCGCTCGCGCTACGGGGCGAGACATCGATCAAGAAGTGATCGCCACGCGCTATGCCTTGATCGACGCGGCGATCCCGAAGCTGCAGCCACGTCTGCCCGCGCACCCGCCGAAGCGCAAGACCTCGGAGCGGGTGGACAAAGTGCTGCTCCACCCGGTGTTCGGCTTCGTGATCTTCGTCGGGTTGATGCTGATCATGTTTCAGTCCCTATTTTCTTGGTCTGATCCGGCGATCCGCATGATCGAAGCGGGCACCAGCGCGGTCGCACGCTTGGTCGAAGCGCACGCACCGGAAGGGCTGCTGCGCGATCTGATCACCAAAGGAGTGATCGGCGGGGTCGGCAACGTGGTCGTGTTTTTGCCCCAGATTTTGCTGTTGTTCTTCTGCATCGGGCTGCTCGAGGACTCCGGCTACATGGCGCGCGTTGCGTTCCTCATGGACCGCATCATGAAGGCGCTCGGTCTGCACGGTCGCGCGTTCGTGCCCATGCTCTCCGGCTTCGCTTGCGCGGTGCCAGCGATTTTGGCGACTCGCACCATGGAACGCCAACGCGACCGGCTGCTGACGATGTTGGTCGTCCCGCTGATGACGTGCTCGGCGCGCCTGCCCGTTTACACGTTGATCATCGGTGCGCTATTCCCACCCTCACGCGTGTTCGGCTGGCTACCCGTCCAGGGCCTGCTGATGGTGGCGATGTACGTGTTCTCCACGATCATCACTTTGATCGCCGCGGGAGTATTGGGGCGGACTGCCGTAAAGGGCCGCAGGATCCCGCTGATTTTGGAGCTGCCGCCGTATCGGCTACCGAGCCTCACCGGCACGTTGAAGATGATGATGCAGCGCGCGTTCATGTTCCTGAAGGAAGCGGGCACGGGCATTCTGATCTTCACGGTCTTGCTCTGGGGTCTGTTGTCTTTCCCTCGGCCGGATCGCGGGCACGCGGCGTTGCCTGCGGCTGCGATTCATCAACGGATCCCCGCCGCGGCAGATGCCGCGCACGCCGAGGACACCCCGAGCGATCGCCCAACGGCCATCGAGCAAAGCTACGGCGGCCGCCTGGGTAAGGCGATCGAGCCCGTGTTGCGCCCGCTCGGCTTCGATTGGAAAATCGACGTAGGGCTAATCGGGGCGTTCGCCGCTCGCGAGGTGTTCGTTTCGACACTCGGTCTCGTGTACGGCATCGGCGACGCCGACGAAAATGATGCTCCCCTGCGCGAGAAGATCCGCGCGGAACGCCGCCTCGACG
>DATHOI010000631.1:0-4933 GCA_035485095.1 Polyangiaceae bacterium
AGATGACGCTCTACCGCATCGGGCATGACTCGCCGCTCGTGGACCTGCTCGTCGAAGCGGCCGAGGCGGGCAAGCAGGTCGCCGTGCTCGTCGAACTCAAAGCGCGCTTCGACGAAGAGAACAACATCGGTTGGGCGCGAGCCTTGGAGCGCGCGGGAGTGCACGTGTTCTACGGCGCGGCAGGCCTCAAGACGCACGCCAAGGTACTGCTCGTGGTGCGGCGCGAGGGCAGCGAGCTGCGTCGCTACGTGCACTTGTCGACCGGCAACTACAATGCCACGACCGCGCGCTTTTACAGCGACACCGGGCTGCTCACGGCCGATCCCGAAATTGGTGAGGACGCTTCCGAGCTGTTCAACTCCTTGTCCGGTTTTTCTACCAGTTTCAGTTATCGCAAGTTGGCGGTGGCCCCGGTCACGTTGCGCAAGACGGTGCTCGGGCACGTGCGTGGACAAGCCGACCGCGCGCGAGAAGGCAAGCCCGCGCGCATCTTCGCCAAGCTGAATGCGTTGGTCGATCCCGAGATGATTCGCGAGCTCTATCTCGCGTCGCGGGCAGGGGTGGAAATCGAGCTGGTCGTGCGCGGCGTGTGTTGCTTGCGCCCGGGTGTGCCGGGAGTTTCGGATCGCATTCGCGTGCGCTCCCTGATCGGGCGCTTCCTGGAGCACGAGCGCGTGTTCTTGTTCGGACCGGAGGGTGAGGAGGATTTCTTTCTCTCGTCGGCCGATTGGATGCCGCGCAACCTCGATCGACGAGTCGAGGTGTTGTTTCCGGTGGCGAGTGAAGCAGTGCGTACACGAATCCGAAATGAGTGTTTGCTGCCGCTCGAGCTCGACAATCAGCGCGTGTACGAGATGAATGCGGACGGCGCGTATCAACGTCGTCGCCCGGCCGAGGGTCAGTCGCCGATCGACGCGCAGCTTCGTACCTGGGGTATCGTGGCCAAGGCTGCTTCAGGCTCGACCAATGGCAGCACGGTGGCGCCCGCGCTACTGGCGTCGTCGCCGGCCGAATAAATCCGCAAGCAGTTTCGAGGCTTCCAGCGGGCGCGCGAATCTTTGGCAGAGTTACACACGCGCTGTGGCATCATCCAAAGTGACTTGCTTGGAGGTGCTGTATGCCGACCAGTAAACTTTGGCTCGAACACACCGAGCGCGCAGCGTGGGAGTCGGTAGAAGCACTGCGTGAGAAGCTGGTCGAGGCCGAGAAGCGCATCCAGCGCTTGGCTCCTCCGGTCGAGGGTTGGCCGGAGTTGCTCAGCGCGCTCGACGCGGTGAAGGAAGAGCGCGGCTTAGCTTCGGACACCTACGCAGCGCTGATCCGCGAGCTCAACGAGCGGCTGACGACCGTGGGCGCGAGCGCGCGCGCCACCGAGGAAGAGTTGGCGCGTGAGCGGGAGAAGCGCAGCGTGCCGGCGAGCAGCGTGCGTAGCACGCGCTTCGAGTCGACCGCGGAGCTACCGGCCGCACTACTTGCCGACGAAGACGAGTATGAGTCGGGCGCTGGCGCGCAATTCCTACGTAGCCTGTGGCGCCGCTTTCGCGCGCACTTGCGCGAGACGACTCGCCTCTCGCCCGACAGCGTCGTGTTGGCGATCGAAGCGGAGCTCGACCAGCTCGCCGATCTCGACGAGGCCGAGCTACCCGAGGCGGGGTTGTCGTTGGCCGTGCTCGCCATGCGCCTCGACCACGAAGCTCGCAAGCGCGGCTAGCGTACCGGGAACCGATTCCAGAAGCGTTGAGTTGGGTCAGGGGCTGAATGGTTTATTCTTTGATATCGTATAGTTGAGCCCTCGGTTTGCGCTCCGGACAGGGTCGGGTCGCTGGGGTGACGCTCTTGTCACTCCCACACAGAAGTCGAGATCGCTAACGTTGGTTGAACGCAGGGGGCGATTCCCCAAGGGAGAGGTTCTGTTCATGAAAACCATGTTTACGGTCGTTGCTTTTGCGGCACTTGCCGCCTCCACGCTGTGTGCCTGTAGCAGTAGCGGTTCGCCCGGTTCCTCGGGCGACCCGAAGGATTTCATCCCACTTTGCACCAGCAGCGGGCTGATGTGCAGCATGGACACGAGCCCGCCCTCGATGGTCGGCCAATACATGGGTCAAGGCCAAACGACCCAGACGACGAACTCGCTGTGGAACGTCGGCGATATGAACACGTTTGCCGCGGACATCACCCAGCAGACGAGCAACACCGTTGCGGGCACCTTCGACATGGGCTCGCTGCACCTAGACATCCAGGATGGTCAGATCAGGGGCAACGCGCTCGGCTTCACGCTGTACGGCTCCGACGTCGAGGCGCAAGATGGCTGCAACGCCGAGGTGCAAGCGGTCATTGTCGGCGGCGCGGTGACCACGACGGGCGCGACGCTGACTGGCGAGCTGGCTCTGGAGTTTACCAAGAACATCTCGGGCTCGGGTTGCACCGCCGATCAGCTCAATACCTACCCGGGGACTGGCGCGGTCTTCTCCTACTCCGCGACGAAAGTGCAGTAGTCGCGAAAATCCGTGTGATAGTGACGCGAGCGCACAGATGAGCGTAGAGCTTTTGGTCGCCGCGCTGGTTCGTCAAACGACGGTGCTGATCGCACAAGTTGCCACGACTGGCGGCGTGCGCGCTCCGCTGGCCCAGGTCGCCAATCAGGTATTTCTGGATTTGGTTCGCGAGCTGGAGCGACAGGGCATCAGTCGCAAGGTCAGCGCGGACATGTTCGGAATGGGGCTGCGCTCCTACCTGCGGCGCATTCAGCGTCTCGGCGAGAGCTCGACCGAGCGTGGTCGATCGTTGTGGGAGGCAGTGCTCGAATACCTCCGCGAGAATCAGACGCTGACTCGGGGGCGCATCCTCGCGCGCTTTCACGGTGACGAAGAAGCTCAGCTGCGTGGCGTCTTGCACGATCTGGTGGAGAGTGAGCTAGTCGTCGCTTCGGGCGTGGGAGGTGATGTCACGTATCGCGCGGCGACGGAGGCCGAGCTCGGCGCGCTGCGCAGCGTGCGCCACGGTGAGGGGCTGACGGAGCTGGTCTGGGCGCTCGTGTATCGCATGGGTCCGATTTCGCGAGGCGCGCTATTGGCGCTCGGTGGCATCACGGCAGCTGAGCTCGACGCGACGCTCACCCGCCTGCTGGACGGCGGGCGCGTCACGTTGGATTCGAGCGCCGCGCTCGGGCTGTACTCGGCCAGCTCATTTTTCGTACCATTGGGCAATCCGGTCGGCTTCGAAGCCGCCGTTTTCGACCACTTTCAGGCCGCGGTGAAGACGATCAGCCGGCGCCTGCGGGGCGAGACGACGGCCCTCGCGACGGCCATCGATCCGCGCGACTCGACCGGAGGCAGCACCTACACGTTCGATGTCTGGCCCGGACACCCGCTCGCGAGCGAGGTGCTGGGAACGCTCGCTCAATACCGAGCGAACATGTCTGCGCTGCGCGCGCGCGTCGAAGCGTACAACGCCGAGGTCGGCGTGCCCGCGCGCTTCGAACAAGTCACGAGCTACGCGGGTCAATGTGCGATTCCGCAGGAACGCGACGAGAAAGACTTGGAATGAGGACTAGCGCGACCCTGCTGCTTTTGGTCGCCGCGCTACTTGGGCTATCGTGTGCGCCGCCTACGTCGGAGCCGCAATCGGGCAGTGAGTCCCATTTTTTGGAGACCTGTGACGAGCCTTGCGCGACCGGACTCAGTTGCGTGTGCGGCGTGTGCACCGTGGCTTGCGATTCCGACACGAGCTGCAGCACCGTCGCGACAGCCGCGAGCTGCGTCGCTTCGCCCGACCGCGCGGCCGCGTCCACTTGCGAGGCGGCGAGTGGCGGGTTTTGTGATGTCCCTTGCGCTGCATCGAGCGACTGCAGCGCGCTCGGTCCGTCGTTCTTCTGTCTGGGCGGTTTTTGCCGAGTGGATCCGCAGTATCGGCCCGGCGAACCTATCGCCGGCTTCGGTGGTTTGTGCGAGCAGCCGGGCCTGAGCTGCAGCGCGGCCTCCAATCCCCCCAATCTGGTTGGTAACTACAGCGGGCAAGGCACCGTGGTGCTGAGCAGCAACGCGATTTGGGCCGTGGGTGACAGCGATACCGTGTCCGTGCAGATCACTCAGCAAGGCAATGATCTGCTCGCGGGCACGATCGACGTGCAATCGCTGTCGCTCACCGTCGATGACGCCGCCGTGCGCGGAGACGCCGGTGCGTTCAGTTTGTACGCGACCGGGTCGACGGACGTGTCCGGCTGCACTGCCGAGACGCGCGTGCTGATCTCCGGAACCCTGGATGCAAGCGTCAGTCCTGCGACAGTGACCGGCGCGCTCGCGTTGCGCTTCACGGGGAACTTCGCCGACCAAGGCTGCAGCGCGGAACAACTCACGAGTTACCCGACGACGGGCGCTAACTTTCGGCATACCGAAACGCGTTCGCCCTAAATTCGCCGCGCTTTTCGCGGCACGGGTGCGATAGCGTGCCTTCCTTCACCACACGGTGGAGCAGAGTTACGTGCGATTGGGGATGGCCAGCGTCGGAGTCTGGCACCAGAATATCTTCATTATCTTTATGCGACTGACCTTGCCTTTTCTCTTGGGTCTCTGTGCCGCGTTTCCCGTCTCCGCCTGCAGCAGTAGCGCTGAGTCGTCCGCCGAGAGAGCCGGCGCTTCCGGCTCCAGCGCAATGACGAGCGCCAACGACGACTCGCAAGGCAGCGGTGGCAGTGAATCGCGGAGTGGGCCAGGCGCCACGCCCGACCTCGCGCAGCAAGGTGGCGCCGCGGGTCACGCTGTGGCTGGGAGCGCGAGTACGGGCAGCGGCGCCGCCGCTCCCTTGGCCACTGCCACGTGGAACGCTGCCAGGTCGGCGAGCGTGACGGACGAGCAATTGCAGACCGAATACAGCACATGGAAGGCCGCGCATGCACAGGCTTGCAGTAATGGCTCCTGGGTGGTGGTGGACGACG
>DATHOI010000632.1:0-11550 GCA_035485095.1 Polyangiaceae bacterium
CCAGTGAGCAGAGCAACGCGGAGAGCGCTGTCGAGCGAGAGCGGGACGGCGAGGGGGCGGACATGGTCGAGCGACCGCACTCGGCGCGGCCATACAGTGGAAGTGTCCGGGCTCGCCGTCTTGATCCGGAAATAGCCGTCTGAGGGCGGTCTTTCGCCCCGGACGCGCCTGGCTTCGGTTCCGGCCTACCGGTCAGGTGTCTCGATCAGGCGCTCTTTTGCGTGGCCGCTTCGCTCAAGCGGTCTCGAACCTTGGAAAATTCGCGTGTCAGCTCTTCCGAAAGGGCGACTTCGTTGCCCGGTTGCTCTTCGAGCATCGCGCAGAACGCGGCCATCCGAGGCACGCCGACCGACAAGCAACTGCCTTTCAGCTTGTGCGCGGCCAAGCGCAGCGCTTCGCGGTTGCCGGTCGCGACGGCTTCGGCGATCGAGGCGAGCTGCTCGGGCACGTGCCGCAAAAATACTCGCACCACACCCTGACTGCGCTGCACGCTTGGGTCGAGCGCGCCGTCGCTGTTGTCGATCGCGGAGGCGGGGATCGACGACCCGCGCCGCACGCTCGGCACGAGCGAATCGTGCGGCCACCAGCGCTCGAGCGCCTCTCGCAGGAGCTTCGGATTCAGGGGCTTCGTGATGTAGTCGTCCATGCCCGCCGCGATGGCCCGCTCACGCTCACCGACCAAAGCGTGCGCGGTCACCGCGATGATCGGCAAGCGCGGTCCACCGGCTTCGCGTTTGCGGATCTCGCGTGCCGCTTGGTAGCCGTCGAGCTCGGGCATCTGACAGTCCATCAACACCAATGGGTAGGAGCTTCGGGCCAGAGCTGCCAGCGCAAGCTGACCGTTCTCGACGACGTCGGCTTCGTAGCCCATTTCTCGTAGCACCTCGACGATGACTTCTTGATTGATCGGGTTGTCCTCGGCCACCAGGATCCGACGAGCCCTGAGCCCAGGCGCAATCGACGGCGCGCGCAGGTATTGCTCACTTTGTGCAAAACCCAGCGGAGAATCGCCGAGCGCGCGCGCAATGCTCGACTCGAGCTCCGCGGACCGCACAGGCTTACTCAGCACGCTGGCGAATAGGTCGCGATGGCCCGCCGCGACAGCGCTCTCACTGAGCGAGGTCAGCATCACGAGCGGAAGCCCAGCGTGCTTGTCTTTGATCCGACGCGCTAGCGACAAGCCGTCCATCTCCGGCATGTGCATGTCGGTGATCACGAGCCCAAAAGGGTCTCGCGTAATCGCCTCCGACAGCAGCTCGAGCGCAGCCTGTCCGCCGCTCGCCGACGCTGTGCGCAGTCCCCAACTCTTGAGCAGCTCTTCGAGCAACAAGCGGTTCGTGGCGTTGTCGTCGACGATCAGCGCGCGGGTATTGCGGCTCGGATCGGGAATGCGCGTCGGCTCGGCCGCCAGCACGCGGATCGGCAACCGCACGAAAAAGCAGCTGCCCTTGCCCTTCTCGCTGGTTACGCCCATTTCTCCGCCCATCAGGGACACGAGCTTCTTCGAAATGGCCAGCCCGAGGCCGGTGCCCCCGAAGCGGCGCGTGGACGAACCGTCGAGCTGCGAGAATGCCTCGAAGAGCAGCGACTGCTCGGCTCGATCGATGCCGATCCCGGTGTCGACCACCTCGAGCACGAGCACGCAGTCTCCGTTCGCCGAGCGCGTCGCGCTCGCGTGGATGACGACCTCACCGCTGTCCGTGAATTTGACCGCGTTGCCCACCAGATTGGTCAGCACCTGACGCAGCCGGTCTGCGTCGGTCTCCACGCGAATCGGCACGTCGAGATCGACGTGGCACAAGAGCTCGAGTTGCTTGCTCTCCGCACGCGCGGCGAACAGCTCCGCGACCTCTTCGAGCAACGCGCGGGGCTCGCACGGACCGGTATGAAGCTCGACTTTGCCAGCTTCGATCTTGGAAAAATCCAAGATGTCGTTGAGCACCGTCATCAGCGCGTTGGCCGAGGTGCGTAGCGTTTCGGTGTAGCGACGCTGTTTGGCGTCCAGAGAAGTACCAAGCAAGAGCTCGAGCATGCCCAACACGCCGTTCATCGGCGTACGGATTTCGTGGCTCATGTTGGCCAAAAATTCGCTTTTCAAGCGCGCCGCTTCGAGCGCGGCCCGAGTCGTCTTTTCGAGCCGCTCGAACGCGGTTTCGGTGATGCGAATCAGCGGCCCGATATAGAAACTGACGAACAGCAAACTGCACAGCAGGCCGAGCCCGCAGCCGACTCCGGCCGTCCACAGGATCTGACCCTTCAAGCGCGTGCCCGAGTCGAGGCGCGCCGTAGAGACGAACACCGCGATGCGACCCACCGGGCTACCCTCGATCAACGCCTCCTTCGACGCGGCGAAATAGCCCGCGTGCTCCACCGTGCCGTGCGATGCGGCGGCGAGAAGTGCCGTCGCCAGATCTTCCGGTGGCGCACCGTGCTTGGCGAGCACGCTGCCTTTGGCGTCCATCGCTACGATGGCCAAGATGTCCGGGTCGCTCTCGTAGCCGTGGAAGGCGCGCGTGATCTCGCGTTCATCGGCGAGCACGAGCCCATACTCCGCGGAGTGCGCGAGCTCGGCGGCGCCGCGTTCCGCCTTCCATTCCAGATCGGCGCGGATGGCGGGCGTCAACGCGCCGAAAATGTGCGACACGAGTCCGAAGATCATGCCGCACAGGCCGACCAAGAGCGCGCTCACGAAGAGCATGAAGGCGACCTTGAGTCGCAAACTCGACAGAATCTTCTTGGTTTGCCGTTCGGTGCCGAGCACGTCATCGATCGCGCTTTCGGGCTGCACGCGCTCGGTACGGCGAGAATTCGTCGAGGACACGCCGAAGCAAACGGCAATTTCAGCCGAAATTTAAGGCCAAAATTCTGACCCAGACCAGCAAATTGCCTGTGAATTTGGGGACTTTTGTGCAGGACCGCTAGTCGTCGGACAAGAGCCGCGCTTGGCCGACCCAGTCGTCTCGCAGGATGCGGTCGGCACGCGCCTTGATCAAAGGTGCGATGCGCGCGATCTCCTCCGCGGAAAACTGCGCCACTTGCGCGACGGTCGTGATGCCGAGCGCCAGCAGCGCGCGCTCGTACGCTGGGCCGATGCCGCGGATGCGCCGCAGGCCCACGCGCTCGCTGGGTGGTTTCGAGTCGACCCGCGTCGCTTCGGCCGAGAGTTTCCGGAGCTGCTCGTCGCGCTCGCTCAGCTGAACCTCGAGGTCGACGATCCTCAGCTCGAGCTCGGGTAGCCCGACGAGCTCGGCCTCGAGCTCGGCCACGCGCGCGCGCAGTGAGGCGCTGCTCGTGGCATGCGCGTCCACGAAATCACTACGCAGCTGCGCTTCTGCGCGAAACGCCGATGCGAGCTCGCTCGCTTTGCTTTCCGCGCGCAGCAGCCGCGTGCGCAGCGCGTTGCGTTCAGTGACGACGCGCCGCAGCTCCGCCGCGCGCTCGGTGACCTCTTTGCGCGCGCTCATCAGGTCGGCCAAAAGACCATGAATTCTCGATGATTCAGGGCGTAAGCTGGAGTTGGCGGGCAGCCCGTTTCCGCCGCTGCTCAAGCCCGCGCTCGACTGGGTGCGCGGCGGAGTCGGTGACGGCTCGCCCATGGGATCGGCGCCTGGTGACGGGACGGTCGGCGTGGCTCGTGACGGCGGTGGGATCTCGGTGACCGAGGTATCCAGCGCGCCGGGGCTCGACGCAGCCACGTCGAATGCGGTGGGCGCACTGAGTGCGGCGAGCGCTCCGCCTGCCGGCTCGGTCGTAGCGACCGCGAGCGAGTTCGGTCCGAGCACGGCGCTCGGCGCTCCGCCCGGCGTGGTGAGAGGGGAGCGGGTCTCACTCGTGACCGACGCGCTAGGAGGTGCCGCGCTCGGTGCGGCCGGGCGCATGCTCGGCGGGGGTGGCCGTAGGCCCGGCGAGTTAGCTTGAGCGCTGGGCGGCGTAGGCCGCATGCTCGGTGGTGGCGGTCGCGAAAGCCCACGCACCGGAGGCGGCGGCGGGGTGCCTGCGGGACGCGAAAGCGGCGCTGCGCTGCTGGTCGGGCGTGGCGGCAGCGAAACCGGACGCGGCGCCTGCACCGCGGCTCGCGGTGGAACGGAAGGCGGCACCGGCATTGCAGCGGGCGCGACGGACACCGGACTATTTCCGGACGCTCCGGCTAAGTTTTCGCTTTCGTTGGCTCTTCCGTGTTCATCGCCCATGGGCAGCCCCTCAAGCCTAATCAGCATAGCGCGACCCTCGAAAATTTTCGTTCGTGAATGACCGAAAGCGAAGCAATTTTTTGAGGAACGCGCGCGAAACTTTCAAGGAAAGCATAGCATTGCGAGCAGCATCGCTCAGTTGACCGCTGACTCGGCGGGGTAGGGAAGGCCGAGGCTCACCTTTGCGTACCTGTGACACGGCGACGTGCTTCGCCTACGCTCGTGGGCTCGCACTAAGGAGACGGGGATGCGCTTGATTCGTGGGTTATTGGGGATTGGTCTCGGGTCTGCGTGCGTCCTGGCGCAAGCCTGCGGCAACACTTCACGAGACAATGGCGGAGGCACGGGTGCGGGAAATGACGCCGGCACGGCGGGGGTCGCTGGCGCGGGTACCGGTGGAGGGAGCGGCACGACCAGCGCCGGTTCCGGCAACGCCGGCTCGACCAGCGCGGGCTCCGGCGGAGACTCCGCGCAAGCCGGCGCCAGCGACAGCGGCAACGCTGGAGAGGGCGGCGCGCCAGATCTGGGCGGCAGCGGCGGCAGCTCTGCGAGCTCTGCCGGCAGCGCGGGCGCGAGCGGCGGCGCGCAGGCCACCGCGAGCAAGCTCGATATCCTGCTCGTGATCGATAATTCGGAGTCAATGGCCGACAAGCAAGACGTGCTGGAGGCGACCCTACCGACGTTCATCAAACGCCTGACCAATCCGTTGTGCGTCGACGCGAATCGCGCGCCCGTCGCAACTCAACCCAGCTCCTTGAGCCAGGCGTGCATCACTGGGACGCGCGAGTTCACTGCAAGTGACATTCATCTGGCCGTCATTTCCACGAGCCTCGGCGCACATGGCGGCACCGTGTGCCAGACTCCCTCGAGTAGCCTCGACACACTCGATGATCACGGCGAGTTGCTCGGCGCGTTACGTCCGGGGCTCACGACTTGGCAGGGCTCTGGCTTCTTGTCTTGGGATCCAAGTGGCGTTTCGGGTAGCTCGAATCCGGCTGACTTGACCAACGAGCTCACGGCCATTGTCGGCGCCGCGGGCGATCACGGTTGCGGCTACGAAGCCCCACTGGAGGCCATGTATCGCTTTTTGATCGACCCCGAGCCGCCCGCTACGGTGAGTAAGGTCGCCAACGCCACCGTGCGCCAAGGCACCGACACGACGCTGCTCGCCGAGCGCGCGGCATTCTTGCGTCCAGACTCGGCCGTCGCGGTCTTAGCGTTGAGCGACGAGAATGATTGCTCGATCCGCGATGACGGCGTGGGCTGGTTCGTATCGTCGTCGTCTCCCATGCCAAAGGCAACCGCGGCGTGCGCGGTGAATCCCAATGATCCGTGCTGTCGCTCCTGCGCGCAGAACGAGACCACGCCACCGACCGGTTGCCTCGCACTGAGCGCCGACCCCGTGTGCATGGGAGCGGCCGCGGGCTCGTACAACACTTGGGACGCGGCGCACGACAGCCTCAACCTGCGTTGCTTCGATCAAAAGCAGCGCTTTGGCTTCGATCTGCTGTACCCGACGACTCGCTACACGTCCGGTCTGAGCGATCTGATGATCACGAACAACGCGGGCACGCTCGTCAATAACCCGCTCTTCTTCGACAGCTCGGGGGTGCAGACGCGCTCGCCGAGTCTCGTCATGCTGTCCACGATGGTCGGCGTACCCTGGCAAGATTTGGCTACCACGGCGAGCTTGGCTGGCGGCAAGCTCGAGTACCTCGACGCAGCGGGGCTCGTCGCGCAGGGGCGTTGGCCGCTGTTCCTCGGCGACCCGAACGACTTCGTGGCGGCGCAAGACCCGCTGATGGTCGAGTCGATCGCGCCGCGCACCGGTGTTCAACCGCTCACGAACACGGCGCTCGCTCCCGCGACGTCGCAAAACCCCCAGCAAAACCCGATCAACGGCCACGAGCAGAACGTACCGGAGAACGACGACTTGCAATACGCCTGCATCTTCCCGCTGACCACTCCGCGGGCATGCGTGGCCGGCGACGAGGAGTGCGACTGTGCCGCAAGCGCGCAGGGCGACACTTCCTTCATTGCGGCGGCCAATAGCCCGGTCTGTCAGCCTCCCACGGGTGGCCCTGCGGGCACCACGCAGTACTACGCCAAGGCCTACCCAGGGCTGCGCGAGCTCGCCGTCGTTCACTCCCTCGCTGATCGCGGCGTTCCAGCCTCCATCTGCGCGAAGACACTGGCAGATCCGACGGACACGGAGTTTGGCTACGCGCCCGCTTTCGATGCGCTGCTGAAGCGCGTGAGCTTGGCTCTGAAATAGCTTAACGCTTCTTAACTGGAGCCCTCCGACTCCCTTCACATAGGGGCACCAGATTGCTCGGCAAGGAGCTGAGCAATGTTTGGATTTCTGTTTGGTGCTGCATGTTTACTGGGTTTGACCGCGACGGTGGCGCGTGGCCACCACCACCATCATCACTGCGGCCACGGTGGTCGAGGGCACGGCTTTCGCGGCCGGCGGGCGCGCTTTTTCCTGAATCACCTGCTGGACCGGCTGGACACCACGCCCGGTCAGGAAAAGGTCATTCGCGAGGCCGTCGACACGCTCGTGGACGAGCTTCACGAAGGCAGGCGTGAGTTTCGTGGTACGCGGAGCGATGTGGCCAGCGCGATTCGCGCCGAGGTTCTGGACCGCGCAGCCGTGGAAGCCATCTTCGATCGACACGATCAGGTGATCGACCGAGTGCGCAGCAGCGCGCTCGACGCCTTCACCAAGGTCCACGAGACGCTCGATCAGCGGCAGCGCAAGATCCTGGCGGACATCGTGGAATCAGGTCCGTTCGGCCGCGGCTTTGGGCCGTTTCGCTGATGCAACACCTAACTAGGAGATCACCATGAGACGCAAAGCACTGATTTTCGTACTCGCACTCGGCGCGGTGGCGGGGTTTGCCTCGGGCCTATTCGGTTGCCACTACCGCGGCATGGAGCGGCGCCAAGCGTTCGAGGATCACGTCGCGGACGTCTGCACGCGAGCCGCTGAGCGCGTGCGGGACAGCCGGGCCGCGCCACCCGCACCAAATCAGCCGTGAGCCGTGAACTTGGCGCTCTTGGACAATCCTGACAGCCTTGGGCGAGGGGTGGTGATACGCTCCGCCTCCTCGCTCATGACGGTTCACGTACTGGTGATCGACGATGACGTCCGGCTGTTCGAACTGCTGGAGAGCTACCTCACGCAAAATAGCGTGCGCTCCACCCACGCTCCGAACGGCCTCGCCGGGTTGGCCGCGCTCGAATCGGGCGCTTTTGACGCGGTCTTGCTGGACGTGATGATGCCGGGGCTGGACGGCCTCTCGGTGTTGAAGAAGATCCGCGACAAGAGCCGCCTGCCCGTGATCATGCTCACGGCCAAGGGGGACGAGACCGACCGCGTGGTTGGCCTCGAGCTCGGTGCCGACGACTACCTCGGCAAGCCATTTAGTCCGCGCGAGCTCTTGGCGCGGCTGCGCGCGGTGCTCAGGCGCACCGAGCTCGACCCGAGCAAGGAGCACTTGAGCGTCGGCGGCGTCAGCTTGGACGTGGGCGCGCGGCAAGTGATGGTCGAGGGCAAAGTGGCGGACTTGACTGGTATCGAGTTCGACCTGCTGCTCGCTTTGATGCGCCGCGCGGGGCGCGTCGTGCCGCGTTCGAGCCTCCTGGAACAAGCGGGGCGCAGTGACGTGACGGTCAGTGACCGCACGGTGGACGTGCACATCTCCCACCTACGCAAAAAATTGTTCGATGACCCGCCGCGGCTGATCAAGACCGTGCGTGGAGTCGGCTACGTGATGGCCAAGGGCACGGAATGAGCTTCAAACGGTTCGTCCGTGCGCGCCTGCACCGGCAACTGTTCATGTGGCTCGGCATCACCATCTTGTTCACGGGCTTCGTCGTGAGCGCGGTGGTCAGCGCGCTGCGCCCGGACGCGTCGAGCATGCAGAGTGACGTCGCCCGCGTGGAGCGCTTCATCGGTGAACGCTTTCAGAAGGTGTGGGACGACCCGCCGGAACGTCACCTGCTGGCGCAGGACATCGCCAAGACGTTCGAAGTGGATCTGACGTTGCTCGACGCCGCGAAAAAGCCGCTCGATCAAATCGGCGCGGTCTGCGACAAGCCGCAATTTACGGTGCCGATTCCGCGCGGCACGGTGCGCCTGGGCACACTCCAAGTCTGCATCGACAAACGTCGACGTGTGCCGGGGATCACCTTCGTGCTGGCGATCGCGGCTGCGTGTCTGTCGCTGTGGGGCGCGTCAGGCGCGCTGGCGCGTAAGTTGGTGCGACCGTTGTCCGACCTAATTCGCGTCACGCGTGAAATTGGTTCGGGGAATTTGCTCAGCCGCGTACGGCTCGGCCGGCATCACATGGGTGAGGTCGGCGTGCTCGCGGACGCGGTGAACGACATGGCGCGCCGCATCGAGCGCCAGCTCAACGACCAGCGTGAGCTCCTGGCAGCCGTTTCGCACGAGATTCGTAGCCCGCTCGCGCGCTTGCGCGTGCTGACCGAGCTCTTGCGCTCGAGCTCCGCGGATTGCGCAACGCTCGACAAAGTAGAGCGTGAGATCGTCGAGGTCGACGACTTGATCGGCAAGTTGCTGGCTAGCTCGCGGCTCGACTTCGGCACGCTGAATCTGCAGACGCTCGAGCCGTGCGAGCTCGTGCAACGCGCCATCGAACGCGCTGGCCTCGAGCCCACCGTGTACCACAATGAAGCTCCGGAAGCCAAAATCAAGGGTGATCCGACGCTCCTCGATCGCGCATTCGGCAATTTGTTCGAGAACGCGCAGAAGCATGCGGGCGGCGTGGAGAGCGTGCAGATCTCGAAAGCCGACGGCAAAGTGCGGCTGACGGTGAATGATCGCGGTCCAGGCTTTCCGGCGCAGGCTCTAGGGCGTGTGTTCGACGCGTTTTATCGCGGCGACGGCTCGTCTTCGCTCGGCCTCGGGCTAGCACTCGTGGAGCGCATCGCGCGCGCTCACGGTGGGCGTGCCTGGGCAGAGAATCGCCCGGATGGTGGCGCGAGCGTGCACTTCGAGATCCCGGAAGCATGAACCGGGCCGAGCGCGTGCTCGAGTCGGCCAATTCGGCGCGCTCGTTCGAGACGCGGTTCTTGGCTCACCCGGCGTTCGACATCTTCGAACCGCCGGTGCGTGAGCGGCTCGCAGCCTGCGACCATTTCCCGCTACCAGCCGAGCTCCGGCGCTTGTGCCAAGGCATCCGCACGGCGGAGCGCCTGAGCTTCGAGTTCGAGCCCGAAGACGAGGCGCGTGTGCGCGAAGCGGGCAGCTTCGATCGCTTCATCGCTGAAACGTCGCGCATTCCGACGCGGCCGGCCTCGTATCATGACCTGTTTGGCGCGCTGATTTGGCTACATTTCCCGGCTTTGAAGAGCGCGATTCACCGCTTGCAGCTGGAGCCCGGCACAGCCTCGCGGAGCGCTCGCCAGAACGCCGCCACCCACTTCGATGAGTCGGGGGTCCTGGTCGTCAGCTCGGATGTGCGCGTGTTTCAGGCTTGGCTGACTTGAATTGGCCTGAGTCGTTTTGGCAGCGGCGCGCTCAGTTACGCGAGACCACGCGCTTTCTCTGTTTTGGTCATGGGCTCTTGGACGCGCTGCGCGTTCCACACCCAAAACTCCTGGGCATGGCGCTGTTCGTGCTCGTCAGTCCGGACAAGCTGACGGTTGCGGCGCCCGATTTGCGCGTTCTCCTCGACGAGCAGCTCAGTCGCGCTGTTCCTGAGCTCTTGTCCGAGCCCGCTCGACTGCGGCCCTTGCCAGTGCTTGGCATTCCCGATTGGTCGAGCTCGCAGTCGGCCGCATTCTACGAGGACGAACGCTACTTCCGGCGTGTCCGCCAAAGGCCGCGCGCTTTACCGGCTGCGGTGTGGTTCGAGCTTGCCTGAGTGCTGCGAGCTACGGGCTACGAGAGGCGCAGTCGTCTGCCAAGCGCGGCAGCGCCGCGCTCAGGCCGAGGTTTCCGCCGGGTCGGGGCTCGAGAGCGTGCTGCCGTCGATCGCTTCGATCCACTCGCGCTCGAACCAGGTCGCGACGACGCGGAACGCATGCTGCGCGTCCGCAGTGGGCGCGCCGCTGTCGAAGAGCTCGCAAAAGTGACTGACCGAGGCACCGCTCGCGGCGAGCTGCCAGGCTTCGGCCTCGAGCTCCTCGAGCACGGCATGCTGAACCCGGTATCGCTTTCGCCAGACCGCCACGGCGCGCACTGCACGGTCTGCCGTACTGCTGCTTGGAGTGCTCAGCTGTTCGGATGGCGTCGCCTTCTGGGAAAATAGCGAGAGCGCGCGCCCGCCGACCTGGTGAATCGAAAGTGACGACACGAAGCGCAAGCGCGAGTACGGGAAGCGCTCGGGGTCGATGCGGTGCGCGCTTTCGAGCGCACTCGGATTCGCGGCCACGAGCGCGTGCAGCCGCGCCCATTCGAGCGTGGCGAGGTCGGCAAGCTCGTTCGGCACGGCGTCCAGCGTGCGCAGGTACTCCGGAAAGAGCCGCCCCACGCGTTCGACCGCTGGGTGCTCGGACGGATGGCTTGCCAGATAGACGAGACCGATTCGCTCGAAGTCTGCCTCACCCAGCGCGAACTTGGTGTGCGTGAACACGGACGCGAGCGCGTCGAGCAGACGATGGTGGTAGCCGCGGTTGTAGATGCCGAGTCGCTCACTCGCTGATAGCCGCGCACTGCTCACGAAGATGGCGTCGATGTCCGCGGGCGGGCCGCTCGTCGATGTCGCGACAGTCGCGAAGTAGCGTTGCAAGTCGGCGAGCGTCACGGTTGCTCCGGGGCGCGTTCGCGCGAGCTCGAGAACCACGCGTTCGAGACCGAGCGCGCGCGGGTGGCCTCGGTCTCGAGCTCGACGAGCGTCGGCACCCGCTCGTCCCACTCGATGATCGTCGGCAGGTTGCCGAAGCGAGCGAGCGCGCGTTCATACAGCCGCCAAACGGCGTCCGAAACCGGAGAGCCATGGTCGTCGAGTAGAAACCCGCCGCCGTCGCTGTGACCCGCGAGGTGGATTTGGCGAACGCGCTCGCGTGGGATACCTGCCAGGTATTCCAGCGCGGAAAATCCGTGATTTGCGGCACTGACGAACACGTTATTTACGTCGAGCAAGATGCCCGCGTCGGCTTGCGTCGCGACTTGCGCCAGAAATTCCCATTCGCTCAGCGTGCTGGCGCGGTACTCGACGTAGCTCGACACGTTCTCCAGCAGGAGCTGCCGACCGAGCCGGTGTTGCACGTGCTTCACTCGCTGCACGATGTGCTGCAAGGCCTCCTCCGTATAAGGAAGGGGCCACAGATCATGCGCGTAGTGCCCGCCAAAAGTGCCAAAACACAGGTGGTCCGAGACGCTCATGGCCTC
>DATHOI010000633.1:0-5639 GCA_035485095.1 Polyangiaceae bacterium
TGGCCCATCGCGGCGTAGCTCGGTGGATCACCGGCCTCGGTCGGGAAGACCTGTTCGCCTGGCGTGCAACCATCGGGATCCGCGAACGCGGGGAACACCGCCGCGCCGTAGTCGACGCGATGCCCGACCGCGCGCAGCATCACGCCGATCGCGATGCGCGCATTCTCGTACTTGCTGTACGTGCTGCCCGGAAGAATGTCGGCCATGCTGCCCGAGCGATCCACGATAAAGTACAAATTGGGTGGGTTGGAGATCGCGGGGATCTGCTGAGCGCCGCACAGATCGGCGTCGAGTCCGGCATCCACGATGCGTAGCCCGCCGTCGTCGTTCGAGCCGCCGCCCGCGGCCACGTTCTTCGTGGGTGGCAGCACGAACGCGGGCGCGTGCTCCTGCTGCCCACAGTGGAGCCCGCCGGTGGCGCTGAGCCCGATCGCAAGCACGACCCAAATACGTCTAAGCACCGATCAGAATGATAGCATCCGACGGGAAGCCTGCGCCCGCGGTCCGCGTTATGGTCCCTTCTGTGACGCAGCCGTACCGCCGCACCGAGCTCCTGGCTCGTGTCCTTTCGGTGGTGGCTTGTCTGGTATTCGTGTTGGGGCTGCGCGACGCGGGATTGAAGCCCATGTTCCTAGGCAAAGCCGCGGATCCGATTCCGATTTCTGGGCTGAAGCGAACGGCAACACTGAACGCGACAGTCGTAGCAGAAGGTGGGCTCGGTATCCCCCGGGCGACTGTGCAAGTGTTCTGGGAAAGTGGCGCTCGCTTTTATCTGGCCGGAGCCGAGTCAACCGACGCCGCCGGGATTGCCTCGTTGCAAGCGTTGCCGCCTGGCCGGGTCTGGTTGTTGGCCGAGGCTGCCGGTTACGCGCGCGCGTCGACGTCGCTCGTGCTCGGTGCCGAGCCACGCGCCGTGCGAGTCGTGTTGCAGCGCGCGTCCGCGCTCGGCGTAACGGTGCAAGATGAGATGTCGTCACCGATCGCGCGCGCGACGGTGTTGGTCGATACGGCCGACCCATTGCCTTTCGGCGCGTTGAGCGACGAGCGTGGGGTTGCCCACTTCACGCGGTTGGCGGCGGCGCCTTGGTCGGTCAAGGCGTCGGCACCGGGTTTCGAGTCGGTATCGAAGCCTGGCGTGCGCGGTCCGCTCACGATCAAGCTTCGCCGTCTGGCGTCGCTGGAGGTTGCCGTACAGGACGCGGACGGCAAGGGCGCTCGAGGCGCGACCGTGATGATCGCGGGCGCCTCGCTTTGGCCCGCACGTAGCGCGCAGACCGACGCGCAGGGCGTCGCACGAATCGCCGGTCTCTTGGCGGGAAATTACGACTTGCGAGCGAGCCTCGGCAGCTTCGTCTCACCGACACTCCTGGGTTTCGAGCTCGGGCGCGGCGCAAACGAGAAGCTCACGTTGCGACTCGAGCCAGGCCGAACCGTCATCGCGTTGGTCACGGATGGCGAAGGGCAAAGCCCGATTGTCGTTCCCAATGCGGATGTGGTGCTGGCCGAAGGCGGCGTGAGCTCGTTTCCTATTCGCGGTCGCACTGGTGGCGATGGCACGGTTGCGCTCGGCCCGATCGCCGCTGGTCCTGCGACCTTGGGAGCGCGCGCCACCGACTTCGTTGGCAGTGCGCTGGTCGCGGTGCCGGATGTGCTTTCCGGTCCGGTGCGTGTGCCGCTGACGCGTGGCGCGACAATCGTCGGTGAGGTCGAGGACGCGCGTGGCTACCCGATCGATGGCGCGACGATCGAAGTCGTTGGTACCGATCCGAGCGGACTGCCGATCGCCGAGACCCCAGCGCTGGTCGGGTTTCGCCAGAATCATTTCATGTGGTCGCTGCCGGGTCCCGTACCGCTCATCCCCGCGGGCGAGTTGGGCGTGATGCCCGGCCCAGTCCCACCCATTCCAAAGCCGGGCTCCGAGGCGGAGCTCAGCGTGAATTCCGCCGACTTTGCCGAGCCGCTGACCGATCTCACGCCGTGGGTGACGAACCGAGGCGGCGAGTTTACCGCGCGACCGATCACGCCGGGCCGCGTGCGCGTCATCGTGCGTCATCCGGACTACGTCGAAGGCACGAGCGAGCTTGTCACGGTTGCTTCGGGCGGTCAGGCGAAGCTCAAGATAGTGCTGCTTCATGGCGGTTCGCTCGAGGGCCACGTCGTCGACGAGCGTGGCCAATCCGTCGCGGGCGTCGAGGTCGAGCTCGGTTCACCGCGCGCGACTCGAACGGAGCTCGCAACGACGGCGAGCGACGGCACCTTCGCGTTTGCCGCAGTACCCTCCGAGATCACGCTTTCGTTGGCGCGCCCCGAGGACGTAGCGCGTGTAGTACTTCGCAAATCACTGCACGTAGCAGAAGGCGCGCGGGAGAAGCTCGAGCTCGTATTACCCGCAGCGCGAGACCCAGTGCGTATGCTGGCACTCGACGAGGACGAGCGACCCATCGAAATGGTCGAAGTGAACGTGACCTCGCTGACGCCCACACGGCCGCTGCGCTTGACGCGCTTTAGCGACGCCGAGGGCGCGGTAACCATCGAGGACGCGGTGGGTGAGAATCTGCGCGTCGTGGCAGAGGCGCCGGGCTACGCGCGAGTGGCGGAAACATTCGCGGTCGCGCCCAAAGAGCTCAAGCTCACGCTCAAGCGAGGCGTGATCGTCGAGGGTCGTGTGACGGCGGTGCGTGGCCGCCGAACGGTGGAGAATGCCGTTGTCACCTTGCAGCAAGAGGGCGTGCGCAAAGTGGCCACGACGGATGGCGACGGCGTTTTTCGAATGCGCGACGTCGCTCCGGGGGACGTAAAGCTGCACGTCGTTCATCCCGATTTCGCCGATGAAGAAGCCACCGCACAAGTTGCATCGACGGGTCGTGCCGACCGCGCGTTCAGTTTGCCGGACATCGACCTGTCAGAGCCTGGGGAAGTCGAGGGCGAGGTCGTCGACGAGCGTGGCGACCGCGTTTCGGGCGCGCGCGTACGTGCTGGTGATTCGCCGAGCTACACGCTCGCTTCGAAGTTGCCGCGCGGTAGCGTGCTCACGGACAATGACGGACACTTCGTGCTCTCTGGGGTGCACCCGGGAATGGCCGTCATTTCCGCGGTTTCGACGGTGTCCGGCCGAGGTAGTACGCGTGCTGAAGTCAGCTCGGGTCACACGGCGCGGGGCTTGCGCATTCAGCTCGCGCCGCAGGCAGCCGCCAGCGATCCACTGGCCGACGGCAGCGTAGCGGTCACGCTGGGTGAGCGCGGGACGGCGCCCGCTGTGGACGTTGTGATCGTGAGTGTGGCGGAGGCGAGCGAAGCAGAACGAGCTGGGATCGTGGCCGGTGACGTGATCAGCGCGATCGATGGCGTGCACCCGAGCTCGATGTCCGAGGCGCGTCTCGCGCTCAGCGGTCAACCCGGCACGGACATCGTGATCGAAGTGACGAGAGCTGGGGCGCTGCTTCGGTTTCGTGTGCCGCGCGAGCCCTTTCGCCGTTGAGAAAGCGTCACTTCGCGTTGGCCGTGAAGTCCAGCATCACCGGCGCCTGTTGCGCGACTTTGCCCTTCAAATTGCTGCTCAGTGCTTCAGTGACTGACTTCACGAATTTGCCCGCGTCGTCGCGCGGATTCACTTCGAATTCTTCCAGGCCGATGTTCAGGGGCTCGAGCGTCTTCACGTGAATGGATTGCGCCTTGTCACCCTGATAGTTGATGGTGATGGAAAGCTTGGCGCTCTTCATTTGCTTGCGACCGTGCAAACGAAAATCCCCGCTCGCGCTAGCCGTGAGCGTGCGTGCGTCGCCCGTCGCCCCGGCTACGTTCGTGAGCGAGGCATTTTCGAGCTTGTCGATCTTGAATTCGACCCAGCGATTGGCCTCTGCCTGTTCCGGCGTGACGTCTCCTTCACGGGGTTCGATCTGGAGCCAATTGTGAGCGTGTGTGTTTTGTAGATCGCTCTTCTTGCGCTCGCTGTACTCGGCTTTGTCGCCGTCGCGCTTCTGCTGGTAAAGCACGAGCTTTCGCAAGTCCACTTTGACCAGTGCGGTCGACTTGGAAATATCCGAGAGGTCGACGAACAGGTCGCCTTGCAGGCTGCCGGCGGCGTCGCCGTCAATCTTTTCGAGGGGCGAGTCCATCAGGAACGTGACTTTGCTCGACGCCGAATCGACGCTGAACTGCACGGCGCTAGCGGCCATTGGTGCTGCCTGTAGGGCTGACGCGACGGGAGCAAGCTCCACTTTCGGCTTGTCCTTGCAGCCGGCGAGGGCGGCGTTCGCACACAACGCCCCCAGCAAAGGCCAATATTTCATGTGACTCATCCGCCGCTCTCCCTCGTTGGTAGTGTTGGGGTCCCGCGTAGTACGCGAGCCCAAGCGAGCGGTTTCACGAAGCGTCGGGTTTGCCGCCCAAGACCGCCGACGCAGAAACCCGAGCGCGCGACCGGTCAATCCCCGTCGAAGGTGTCCGTCGGTTCGCTACGGTCACCTGGCACCAATAGGAAGATGAAGGGGATGACGCCGGCACAGAACAGCAGTGTTCCGACAATCTTGGCCAGCGTGACGATACCGGGTTCGACCATGGCGCCGGGACGATACTCGGCTGCTGTACGCGCGCAAGGCCCGTGGTGGCTTCACTAGAAAACGTGCGGAAACACCTGCGGCGCGGGGGTCCAATGCACGGGCCCGCCTTTTGCAGAACCGTGGCTCATGGTGCCAAGTGATCCGCCGCCCTTCTCCCGGGCAGCGCTGCGTCGCCCGAGAGTTCTACTGGTAGACGACGACCCGACTGTCATTCGCGGGCTCTGGCGAATGCTGCGTAAATGCCGACCGGACTTTCAGATCAACACCGCCGGTAGCGTTTCCCAGGCCCTCGGGGCTCTTGCCGAGCTCAGCTATGACCTCGTGATCACCGATCTGCAGATGCCCGGTGGCAGTGGTCAAGTCGTGTTGGAGAGCCTCGCGGAGGACCATCCCGAGACGGCCCGCATCCTCCACTCGTCTCAACTTGAGTCGACCGATACGGATCGCGTCCGCGCACTTTCGCATGTGGTTCTCGCAAAGCCGACTTCAGAATCGAGACTGGTGGAAGCCATCGAGCTCGCTTTGCGGCGTGCCGGTAAGCAACGCTCTGGGTGCGGATCCGCGTAGCTGACTAGCCGAGCAGCTTGGCTATCGTGGCAAGCTGCATGTTGCTCGTTCCCTCGTAGATTTTGCCGATCTTTGCGTCGCGGTAGAACTTCTCCGCCGGATACTCGCGCGTGAAGCCAACTCCGCCGAAGAACTCGACGCACACCGACGCCGTGCGCTCGGCCACCTCCGACGCGAAGAGCTTAGCCATCGCAGCCTCTTTGACGAAGGGCTGCCCCGCGTCTTTCAGGCGCGCCGCGTTGTACACGAGTAGGCGCGCAGCCTCGATCTCCATGGCCACGCGCGCGTACTGAAACTGCATGCCCTGGAACTCGGCGATCGCTTTACCGAATTGAACTCGCTCGCGCATGTAGCTGAGCGCTTGCGCAAATGCGCCCTCCGCGAGCCCCAGCATTTGCGCGCCAATGCCGATGCGCCCTTCGTTGAGCGCCTCGATCGCGATCTTGTAGCCGCGTCCGACTTCACCGAGCACATTTTCCTCGGGAACTTCGCAGTCGTCGAGCATCAGCTCGC
>DATHOI010000634.1:0-6463 GCA_035485095.1 Polyangiaceae bacterium
CACCTGCCGCTGACGCAGCAGCTCGTGCAAAGCTTGCGGCGTTTTCGGGAGCGAGGCGCTCGGTACGGCAGCGGCAACTGGCCGCACAGACCCGGACGCGGCTGGCGCGCCACCATCAGCCTCCAACTGACGCCGCCCAAAGTCCTCGAAGTTCAGGTAGCGCGCGCGGTCCAAGAGCCGCACCAACGCGAGCGACCCGTTCGCGAGCACGGGCAGCGCGCTGTCGGGAGCGGCTGCGGGGTCGAGTTGCTCGACGGCGTCGAGCGCGGTCGCGGCCGCGTGGCACAGCTCGACGTCCGCCTTCTCATGCAAAATGTCCGGACAATGGGCTAGATCTGGTCGCGCTTGCCAGAGCGTGTGCGCGCGCTGCAGCTCGAGACCGAAGCGCGCCTGACGGCGGCTTTCGGCGACGCTGTCCACCGGAGCCGGGGCGAGTGAGGCGGGCGCGTGCCTGTGTTTGCACGCGCACAGCTCGACGCACAGCACTGCGGCCAGCGCGAAGCGGGCTCCGTCGCTGGCCAGGCTCGAGCGGGTCAGTTTTCGACGCCTCGAGTCGTCGGATTGCCGAAGTCGAACTGCGCCGAGACCTGCCGCATGTAGTCGAGGATGCTCTTGTAGTTGGTGACGCGCAGCACGAACTGCTCACTGAGCTGCACCGGTTGCCCTTGGCAGGTTTCGACGCCCACGGGGCAAGCCGTGTTGTCCGCATAGCGCTGCACGGTGAGCTCGCCCGTCGGATTCACGACGGTGGGGTCGATGGCATAGGCCTGCGCTGTCAGGGTATTCATCCACTCCAAGACGCGCGCGGCGATACCGCGTTGTACGGTCTTGCCGTCGATCACCTCCGTGCCGTAGCTGTGCGCCTCGAACAGCTCACCGCTCAATGGGTCGCGCCAAGACACCGTTTCCGTTGCGGGGAAATCGGGCGGCGCGTCCGAGCCGATTTCCCAGATTCGCATCATGTCCACCCAGTTCAACTTCCAGCTCTCGGGCAAATTCAGCATGGCGTAGAACACCACGAATTTCTGAACTTCGAAGCCAATCTCTGGGTCGACGGCGGTCGACTCCTTGGGCGTGTTGCTGGTGAACGTCGTCCCGTTCGGGAACTCTTCGCAGATCAGTCGGCCGCTGACTGGCCAGCACACTTGCGGCGCGTTTGGTGTCCACCAGGCGCGAAAGCCCATTGCCTGCGTCAGGCTGCCGTCGGGATTGACGTTCGGCACACCGCCAGTGGACGCCAAGCGCCAGCCCTTGATGCTGTCGTCCTCGGTCAGGGCATTCGCGAGCAAGCGGCGGACGCCGTCCGGGAACAGAGTAGCGAAGCTCGTGTTGCGATAGCGGCCGTCCATGAAGTCATCACGAGCTTGACTGACGAAGCGATCTTCGGAGTCGGTCATCAGATCGACCGCGAGAGTCTTGTCGTAATAAGAGCCAACGAACGCGTCGTACTGTACGGCATAGTAGCCCTGGGTCAGGTCGAGCGCGTTGTTGAGCGGCCTGCCGCCCCACGCCACGTCGATGCCGATACCTGTCGAGCCGTCGGGGATGACGGTGTTCGGCGGCGCAATGCCGCCAATGCCGACCGGTTGCGGCACATTGGGGAGTTGATCCGTGGAGCGCAGGATGAGCGTCTGGGCCGGGTCTTGAGAGGTGTCGTTGAAATGTGGGCCGGAAGCGGGGCGCGTCAGAATGCGCGCAAAATGGTCGAACACCATGGACGCCCCGAGCGCTCCTGCTCGCAAGGGTCCCTCATTGGGGTTCGCGGCAGTCGGAGCGGCAGTCAGCTGGGCGAGCGTGTCGGTGCCTTGAAATTCCTCGTTGAACAGCGCAAAGCCTTTGGTGACTTCCATCAGCTTCGAGTTGTCACGGTTGAAGCCGCGCAGGTAAGCGTTGCGCAAGCTGAACGTGGTCCTGTTTCGACGATAGCTGTCGAACACGTGGTGGTCCTCGTAGTCACTAATGAGGAAGTGCGCGACCTCATAGGCGTCCGCGCCGTTGTCTCCGCGCAGCACGGGCAAGTTGCCGATGTCGGCGAACTCGTCGGAGCCGAACATGTAGGGTCGCCGCACGCGCCCCAGCGCGTCGATGTTGCGCTGCAGACCGTCACCGATGGCGGGCTCCTGCACGAAGGTCGTGCTGTTGTCGGGCAAGAGCTCGCGGTACGGCACGTAGTCCGTGGGGATGCCGTCACACGTCGTCCCCGCCACGATCTGTCCGTCGAAGACCGGGCTGTACACGCCGTCCGCGCCGGTGTCCCAGTTGGGCGGCTGCGCGGTGTTGGCGGTCGTACAATTCCGGATCAGATTGAGGCGTTGATTGAGCTGCGAGTAGTGAAAAAACGCGCTCTTGTCCTCGTAAAACGGACCGGCGATGCCGCCGAAACCGTCGAGCAAGGAGTGCACGGTCGTGCCATTGTTGGAGCAGTTGGCTTGCGGCGCGGGGACGGCCGTCGTCGGGTTTTCCGGTTGGCAGCTGACGCTCGGATCATCCCAAATATCAGCCACGTCGGCGTATTCGAGGCGCACTGCGGCGCGGTCGTAAGCGCCCAGCCCGACCGACTCCTGCGTCAGATCCCCCGGATAATCCATGACGGAAGTGTGCTGCCAGCGATAGATCAAGCCGTCCCGCTCGGCCTGAGTGATGGGGTCGTACCAGCGCGGGCCAGTGCATGTCGAACCGTCCGTGGTGGCGCTCGTGCAGGGCGCGGTCTGGGCTCCGTTCTGAGTCCGTAGCTGCCAATATTGGGGGTGATAGTTGATCGCGTCGAAGGACGACGTGAATTGGTGGCGTAGGCCCATCGAGTGTCCAAGCTCGTGGATGAGCACACCGAAATTCAGTCGGCGTCGGATGAAGTCGCGCCACTGGTCGTTGCGCGCCGCGACTTCCGCGGACGTGGCCTGCACGCCGGGCGTGTTCGGGTCATCGTCATGGAGCGGGAATTTCTGGCTCATGATAGTGGCCCAGTCGACCAAGCTGCTCGGCTCCGGCGCGTCCTCGATGGCGGCGCCCAGGCTGGCGATCGCGCTCTGACGCTCTCGCTCGAAGTCGAGCAAGAACTGTGCGTAGTTGCCGCGTAACGGGGAAGCCAAATTGGTCGCGGTGGCGTCCGGCTGCACGCTGGGGTCGAGGCCAGCCAGGTGCAGGTAGGACGAGGTCATGAGCTGCGATTCGACGGTCGAGCCGCGCGCGGACGTCATGCGCGCGTCAATCGGCGCGTTGCCCGAGCCCAGCACCTGATTGCCGAACTTTTGCCGTACTTGCGCCTCGGCCCAGTCGGACAACCCCTGCGCGCCGATGCCCGTCGGAACGCTGGCCAGTTTGCCGTCACTCAGCCGAGAATCGAGCGCGGAGATGCGCGTTTGGACCGCGGTGGCATCCAGCAGCGGGGGACTCGAGCTGGTCGCTTGCACCGAGCGAGCGTCCGCGCTGACCAGGTCCTTCGTGTAGTTCGCGCTGCTGATGTCGGAGTTCGATAGCTCTCCGAGGTACCAGCGCATGGTGTCGATCGTGTTTTGGGTGGCCAGATCGGTGACCGCGTTCCACACGTTGACGCTGGCCGCCACGGTTTCACCGGTGACCGGATCGCACGCGTCCACCATGATGCCCCAAGGTGAGCCCGTTTGCGGGGGCTGGATCACGTCGATCATGTTGTAGCGAAGGTCGCCCACGCGCGCGAGCAGGCCGGGCGCGCCGCAAGACGGGTCATCACCCGTGATCACCGGGTTGTGACAAAGCACGAAGATGTTGCCCACGTTCGCGACCGCCGCGTCGATGCTCGGATCGTACTTGGCTTTGCAGGTGGCGATCACGGCTCGAGTCACGCCCCCCGAGACGCGTAAACACTCGGTGTAACGCGCCGTTTGTACGGTGTGTCGCAGGGCTTGGTCCCACTGCGCTACGGCTTGTGCCGATGAATCGAAGAGCGTCGGATCGCTATCAGAGGCGTAGTAAAATGGGTTGGTCTTGGTTTGACGTTGCGCGTAGGGCAGCGTGCACGCGTGGCTGAACTGGTCGCAGCGCGAGCCCGCGCCCGCGCCCTCGCACTCGTCGTCCGTGCCGTCGGGAGTGTTGCTGCCGTCGGCCGCGATTTCGTCACGTGTCGGTAGCTCGCCCTCCGGCGTGGTTTGAGCCGTGTAGCAGGGCATCGCGTTGCCTTGCGCGTCCTGGTAGTGGCTTTGCGCCCAGATGTTGTGCCGCTGCACGAAGCGGTACCACAAGTTGTCCACCACGCCGTAGTTGCGGTCGTAGCCGAGCTCGTCCGGGTTGGTCGTGCCCGTCGTGAACATGCCGAACATCTGCATGCGGATGCCGTCCCAATTCACCGGCTCGTAGTCGTCGCTCACGACGCGGCGAAAGGACAAGCGCACCTTGAGCTCGGTCGGGTTACAATTGCCGACTGGCGCGCTCCCCCCAAAGTAGTCGGGCGACAGGTAGCAGGCGGGGATGGGACCGAACGGCGTGTCCAGCGTCTGCGGTGTGACGAACACCTTGTTCGTGATGTCGAAGTAACCGCTGTCGGCGTCGAACACCGGCGCATCCGGATCAGTCGGATCAGTCACGGAATAGGCCACTGGCTGGTACTGAATCGTCTCACCGCTGAGCGGCACCAAGGCCGCCAGTGTGTCGAGCGAGTACGCGCCCGTGATCAAGTTTTGCGACCAATCCACACGCATGTATTGACGCGCGTACCAGGGGCTATCGGTCGTATTTTCGTCGATGATATTCAGCTCTTCGCCGGTGGTCGGGTTGTAGTCGCGCTTGATGTCGAACTGACTCTCGATGTTGAACGCGGCTACGATTTGCCCGCTGTTCTGATCCGGAGAGCTCGGCGTGCCGTTGCCGGTCGAGTCTGCGATACGTTCGTAGGTCAAACGCACGACCAGCAAGTCCTCGGTGATCTCGAACTTCACGCGGGCCATCGTTTGCGCGTAGCTGGCCGTGAACAGGCCGTCCTGCGACGCGCCGTAGTCGACGTTCACGATCGTGGGACGATAATAGAACTCCGGATCGTCGTCTGGGTTCTGCAAATCGTTACCGACGAAGAACGCCTTGTTCAGCGCGTTCGGCTGGACGCGATTGATCGGCGCGCGTTCGCTCGCGCAGCTCGACGTGCCCAGTAACGCAAGGGATGCACACACCATAAGCCTGCTGATAAAGCTCGAGGTCATCGACTCTCCATGCTCCAGTAAAGGGCGCGCTCAGAATACATTGCTGAGTGCCTCGGTGCGCGGCGCTCGTGCCGAATTCAGGTGAACGCGTCGCCTGCGTTTGTTTTTGTCGTGCAAACGCGGCTGAGCTCCTGCGTGCCTACGCGCGGCGCCTTTCACAACGCGGGTCACGCAACTTGCGTGGTTGCCAATTGTTCAGCAGTTACTGCTGGTTACGCTTCGGCTGCGTGCGTGCTTCGACGGCGCGCGCGTGCGCTTCGAGCCCTTCGGCGCGCGCGAGCGCGGTAATTTTCGGGCCCTGCGCCAGCAGCGCGCTCGGGTCGTAACCGATGATCGAGGTGCGAGATACGAAGTCGTACACGCCGAGCGGCGCACCGTAACGCGCAGCTCCACCCGTGGGTAACACGTGCGACGGCCCAGCGAGGTAGTCACCCGCGGCCTCCGGTGTCATCGAGCCCACGAAGATTGCGCCGGCGCGCAAGATACGATCCGCGAGCGCGCGCGGCTCCGCGGTGTGCACTGCGACGTGCTCGACGGCAAGTGCATTGGCGACTGAAATCAGCGCAGCTCGGTCGTTGACCAGCAATACGAAACCGTTGCTCCGCACCGATACTTCGGCGATCGCCTGGCGCGGCAGTGAGCTGAGCTGTTGGCTGAGCTCGCGCTGTACGTTTGCCACGAGTTTAGCGCTATTGGTCACGAGGAGTGGGTAGGCGGCTTCGTCGTGCTCGGCTTGGGAGAGCAGATCCGCGGCAACCAAAACTGGATCCGCGGTCTCGTCTGCGACCACCAAAATCTCGCTCGGACCCGCGATGCTGTCGATGTCGACTTCCCCGAACACGAGGCGCTTCGCGGCCGCGACGTAGATGTTGCCTGGCCCGACGATCTTGTCGACGCGGGGCACCGATTCGGTGCCATAGGCGAGGGCGGCAATGGCTTGGGCGCCGCCGGCGTCCAGCAAGGCGTGCACGCCGGCCAAGTGGCAGGCGGCTCGAACTTCCGCGCTGGTATCGGGGCAAGCCACGATGATTTCCGAGACACCCGCTACTTGGGCGGGCACCGCGCACATCAGCACGCTCGACGGGTAACGCGCCTTGCCGCCGGGTGCGTAGACGCCCACGCGCTCGAGCGGCGTGACACGACTGCCGAGCGTCACGCCCTCTTCCACGTACTCGAAGCCGCCCAAGTGGTCGGCTTGTTTTTGATGGTAGCGGCGAATGCGTGCGGCGGCCTCGACCAGCGCCTCGGCGACTGGCGCCGGCAAGCTGCGCAGCGCGGCCTCGCCGCCATAGTCG
>DATHOI010000635.1:0-14157 GCA_035485095.1 Polyangiaceae bacterium
GAAATAGCCGCTGTCGTTGCGGCCCGTCTGCTCGACTTGGTAGTGCAACTGCCCTTCGCCACCGACGGTCACGCGCACCGGTTCGACGGGTTGGAACTCCACCCGCTGCTCGAGCCCGAGCCAGGAACCGTGGAACGTGTCGACCTCGACCCCTCCGTCGGCTGCGTCACGCGGATACACGCCGTTGAACGTGTAGTGGTTCCAGTGCACACGCGACAGCACCGAAACCGTATCGGAAACGTGTGGTTCAGCGCGGAGCTCGATGTAGCTGCGCGTGTCGGTTTGAACCTCGCGGTCGTCGCCGAACAACGTGTTGTATTCCGCGGTGGGGAGGTGCTTCTGGTAGGAGTTCTCCGACCACTCGGCGGTCAGGAATTTCCAGTAGGCTTTGCCGCGGAACGTCGCCGACTTGAAGCCGTCGACGCCGCGCGCGAAACCGTCGTTGGTTGCGGCGTATTCGGGAAATTGAAAATCTCGCCCCGTGCCATCGGCCAGGGCGACGGATGCCCACGCGCCCGAGTCTTTGCTGAATTTTAGGTCTCCCCGCACGCGGGCGCGCGCGACGCCGTTCAAATTCGTCGACACGCCAGCGCTCACGCCGGGCGGCAGATCCGAACGGCTGACCACGTTGATCACACCGGAAAAAGCGTTGGTTCCGTACAGCACCGAGCCCGGGCCGCGCACGACCTCGATGCGCTCTACGTCGCCCAGATCGGCGAGCGCGTCGTAACCGACGTAGGACGACCCGATCCAATCGTCGTTCATCGCTTGTCCGTCGTAAGTGACGAGGATGCGGTTGCCGTAGCTGCCGAGCCGCCCCAGACCGCGCATGCCGAGCGTCACGTAGCTGCGGTCGTCGGACAGGTACACGCCCGGAACGCCGCGCACGGCTTCCGCAATCGTCGGCGCTGCGAACGCCGACAGCTCGCGCTCAGGGACCAGAGTCACCGAGCTCGGCGCGTCCTCTACCTGTTCGATCGCGCGCGAGGCTGCGACGACCTCTTCCGATTGATTGAGCACCAAATCCAAGCGCGCTTCACCGTCTGCCGGCACGTTCATCTGCCGAGCCTCGGCGCGAAAGCCCTTCAGCGACAGGTTCACCCGGTGAACCCCCGCCGTCACCGTCAGGATCGCCGGGGTGAAGCCGCGCGCCTTGCCGTCCACTTGAACGAGGGCGCCCGGCTCGTCGGTGCTCACCACCAGGCTGCCCACGAGCGCGTCGAGGTGAGTCCTCACTATCGAGCTCTGATGAGCGAGCACCGTGAACGCGATGTCTGCGCTGCGAAAGCCGGGCTTCGTGAGCAGTGCGTCGTGATTTCCGGGCGGTACGAGGGCCGTACAAGGGACCGCGCAATCGACGACGGTTGGGTCAGCGTTGACGTGCACGTGCGCGCCCGCTTCGCCCACGAAGGATACGGTGCCTAAAATCGGCTTCAAAGTCAGATCGACGGCGACCTCTTGGCCCGCGGGCGTATCAGGCACCTCGACGGTGACCGGCTCGTAGCCGGCGCGCTCGGCGATCAGCTTGTAGTGCCGAGGAGCCAGCCCGAGCAGCTGCGGGCTCGTGCCGCGGGCGCCGAGGTCACGCCGATCGATGTATAGCGTCGCGCCCGGCGGATTCGTGCTGATGCGAAGCAGGGTGACGTATTGTTTGATCTGCGTCAGCGCGGCGTTGATCTTAGCGAGCGCCGCGGGGTCTTTCTCGCCCTCCGAGGCGCTCGAATAGTAGCGAAAGGCTTCCGGGTAAGCGTGGAGTTGTTCGTAACTGCGCGCGACGTTGAACAGGACGTTCTTGTTCGCGACCAGTCGATTCGAGATCAAAAAATGCTCGAGCGCGCTCCGATAATCGGCGCGCTGATACGCCTCGGCGCCGAGCGAGAACTCGAGGTCTGCCTGGTCGACGACGTCGTCTGCGTGAGCTCGCGGTGCGAATCCGAGCAACACGCAGAAAATGATCGCACCGAGCCGACGCCTCACGCTGCCACCTTAGCCCCAGTAACGGCGATTGCTCAACGCTGCATGAAGATGTCGGACGGCGGACTCGAAGGCTTCGGTTTGTCGCTCGGCGGCTTGCGTTCGGGAGCTTTTTTCGGCTTCGCGCTGGGCGCCCCTGGTGCGGCGTGGAGCTCGGCATCGAGCTCCGCCAGCACGTGTGTGTCCTTTGGCGAGGCGCTCTGCACGATCGTGTAAGATGCGAAGCCCGCCTTGCGGAGCGTGAATGTGCGCGGTCCGCCTGCCACGCTGGCCGCGTCGATGCTCAAATGAAGCGGCGTCGAGCCGAGCAGGTTGTCGTGCTCGTACACCTGTGCGCCGACGGGGTTCGAGTCGATCTGCAGTGAAAAATTGCCGCTCGCTGGGGCTACGGGGGGCGCGGGCGGCTGTGGCGCGACCGTCGGCGCGACGACCGCAGAGGGTGCTGGCCGTGGCTCGATGCGGTCCGGGCCGCGCAGCACCCAAACGCCGATTGCGACGAGCCCGATGAGCCCACCAGCCACCAGCCACAAAGACCGCCGCGTTGCGCTGTCTTTGCTGGTTGCGGTTGCAGTGCCAGTCGCGGCGGGCGCTTCCGGCGCGCCCGCCAGCGTCTCGTGCTGCTTGGCTGGGGCGGGCGTCGCACGGGCGATCAAGCGTTCGCCCGACTTCGTGAGCACTGCGCTGGCCATCGTGCCCGAATCAGCGCCGGGAACCGCCAGCGTCGGATTGTTTCGCAGCTCCGAGACGCCCAAGGTGAGGGGAGACGAGCGAATCGTCTTGTCGCTCAGCGGCGCGTGCACGCCGCTCTCTGGGCGACCGCTCCACGGTACGAGCTTCGCTGCCAAGTCGCGCACGTCTTGAAAGCGCCGCGCCGGGTCCTTCTCCAAGCACTTGAGCACGATTGCTTCGAGCTCGACGGAGACCTCGGGGCGCTTCAAACGCAGCGCCGCCGGCGGATCTGCTGCGATTGCGGCGCACACCCCGGGCAAGGTTCCGCCTTCGAACGCCGGTGAGCCCGAGAGCAGCTCATGCAAAATCAGACCGAGTGACCAGATGTCCGTGCGAAAGTCGACCTTCTTGGCATCGCGGATCTGCTCGGGCGACATGTAGAACGGCGTGCCGAGCACGCTCCGCGCTGCCGTGAGGTTGCCGGTCACCGCGTCGATCTCGGTTTGGGTAGTCTTCGAGATTCCGAAATCGAGCACTTTGATCAATGCCGTGCCGTCACTGCGTTGCGTGAGGAACAAATTGGACGGCTTGAGATCGCGGTGCACGATTCCCTGCGCGTGCGCGGAAGCGATCGCCTCGGCTGCTTGGCGCACGTAGTCCGTGGCTTGTTCGATCGACAACGCGCCGTTTTGCTGCAAGACGACTGCGAGGTCTTTGCCGCGCAGGAGCTCCATCACCATGAAAGGCGCGCCGTTTTCGAGCGTGCCGACGTCGTACACACGGACGACGTGATCGGAGACCAGCGCCGCCGTCGCGCGCCCCTCGCGCAGGAAGCGCTCGCGCGCTTCGTCACGCCGCGTGTCGTCCTCCGGAATGGTCAGCACCTTGATGGCGACGCTCTGACCGAGCTCGATGTGCGTCGCCGAGAGCACCACGCCCATGCCGCCCGTGCCCACGACCGAGGTCACACGGTACTTGTGCGCGATCACCTCGCCGATGGCCGGTATGCTGGGAGTTCCGTCGAACTCCGCGGTGTTGGCGTGTTGATTCATCGGTCGCGCGTGCCCATCCTCGCTGCAGAGAACTCGGAAATGTAACTCGGATCCACCGTCCCCGGAAGGGCTCCCGCCCTGCAGCTTTGGGCCCTCTCGATTATAGTGAGCGACTAGAGTGAGCCTGGGCAAGCGCGCCCGGAGCTTTCGTCGTGCGAGTCATAGATGCCGTCTCGAGATACCACCCCGCTCGGTTACCGCCGCATAGTGATTCTTCTGGTTTCGCTCGTGGTCGTGCCGTCGTCTTTGTTGCTCACGTCCGGTGTCGTGCTGCTTTTCTTGGGCGAAGCGCGGCTCAACCTATTGATGGGCATTTTGGTGATGGCGCTCAGCGGCGCCGCGGTGACGGGCGTGGTGCTGGTGTGGGTGTTCGTGCGCCGTGAGGCCAATCTGTCCCTGCTGCAAAGTGATTTCGTTTCCAAGGTTTCGCACGAGCTGCGCACGCCGCTCACCTCCATTCGGTTGTTCACCGAAACATTGGAGCTCCGGCGTGGCGACGCCGTCGCCGAGCAGAAATGCATCGAAGGGCTCGCGCGCGAGAGCACCCGCTTGCAAGAGTTGATCGATCGCCTGCTCGACTGGGGTCGAATGGAAAGCGGGCGGCGTGAATTTACGTTCCGTGAAACGGATCTCAAATCGGTCATCTCGACCGCGCTGGAGGCCTTCGAGACGGTACGTCAGCGGCGCGCCGTCGAGCTGTCCGTGAAATTGCCCCCCGAATCCCTGCTGGTGAGCGCGGATCGCGGTGCGGTCTCCGACGCGCTCTTCAACCTGCTGACGAACGCCGACAAGTACGGCGGAGATCCGGTAAAAATCGATGTCTTCGTCACGTTCGATGAACGGGAGGCGCGCCTCACCGTGCGGGACAATGGCGCTGGCATTCCCGTTGCCGAGCACAAGCGCATCTTTCAAAAATTCTATCGGCTGGACGATCGGTTATCGCGAGAGCGCGAGGGCTCTGGTCTCGGCCTCGCTATCGTCAAGCACGTGATGAAGGCACACCACGGCCGCGTCGAGCTGGTCAGCCATCCCGGTAAGGGCAGCGAGTTCTCGCTCGTCTTGCCGGTGGTTCGGCGTTAACTTCGGGAGCGCGATGGCTGCCAACGGCAAGCGTCACATCCTTGTGGTCGAAGACGACCCGAGCATCACCCTCGGGCTGCAGATGAATCTCGAGGCGGAGGGGTATGACGTCGCGATTGCCGTCGACGGCGAGGACGGCCTGGCCCGCGCTCTATCCGCCAATGTCGATCTCGTGATCTTGGACGTCATGCTCCCGAAAATGAACGGCTTCGAGGTCGTCAAGGCGATCCGCCGTCAGGGCAACCACGTGCCGGTGGTCATGCTCAGCGCGCGCGGCGCCGAGATGGACAAAGTGATGGGCCTCGAGCTCGGCGCGGAGGACTACATCACCAAGCCCTTTAGCTTGGCGGAGCTTTTGGCCCGCGTGAAGGCGGTGCTGCGCCGCGACGGCATCGCACGCCAGGCCAATGAGCAACTGGTGCGTGCGGGAGATTTGGAAATCAATTCGGCGACGCGCCAGGTTCAACGCAAGGGTGAGCTCGTGCCGCTCACGGCCACCGAGTTCGACGTGCTCTGGTGCTTGGTCGAGGCCTCCAATCGTGTCCTGACGCGCGACGACATCCTGACGCGCGTTTGGGGCGCTGGGCATCACGGAACACTGCGTACTATCGATAATTTTCTGCTGCAGCTCCGCACGAAGCTCGAATCAGACCCCGCCGAGCCTGAGCATTTGTTGACTGTTCGGGGCGTGGGCTACCGCTTTAAGCGATGACGCTTCCAGAGCCCGTGCTATCAAACCCCGGCTTTGGACCAGAACCTGCTCCGCTCCTACTTCGCGACCGTGTACGAGCTCCCGACCGACTCAGGCGTGCTGCGCGTCTCGATGGACGGTGAAATAATCAAGGATGTTCAGGGGCTGCCGCCACTGCTCCGCTCGAAGTTTGCGCTGCTCACCGCGTACAACCCACGCTCGATGTTGCTGCCGCGGCGAGTGAACGACGGTCGTCACCAAGTGATGAGGGATTTGCTGATCCTCGGCTGCTATCGCGTCGAGCATTGCGTTGGCTACGACGAGGAGCCGGAGGGCGTGTGGCGCGAGCCGGCGTGGCTGGTGCACGGTGTCGAGCGCGACGAGGCGATCAATTTTGGCCGCACCTTCCGTCAGAACACCGTCATCTATTGCCGTGACGCGAAGCCAGAGCTGATCGTGACTGATCCGACGTGTGACGAAATCGGCAAGGTATTCGCGGGCAACTGGCGGCTTCGCTCGTAACTGAGCCGAACGCCGCGCGTGTGTTAGACTCCTGCGCGTGACTGCCGCGCTCGCTACACCGTCGACATCGCGCGTTCGGTCGCGACGCTCGCCCGTCGCGCTGAGCTTGCTGTGCGCGCTCGGCTTGTCGCTACCTATCGTGGCCGTGCGAGCGCTGTCCGGAGCTTGCGCGGACAACGTGGCGGACCGGGTCGCTGCCCAGCTTTCAGCGGCGCTTCGCCCGCTGAGCGCGGCGTTTGCGCCGGCCACGTCGGACTACGTGCTGACCGAGACCGAGCTTGCGGGCGACGCGTCCGCCTCGCGGGTGGCGAGCGGCCCCACAAAAATCGCACGCGCCGCAAAGCGGGGCTCGAAGCCCGTCACGCTGCACGCCGTCCGCGTTTCGTCCGCACAGGTCTTGGCCTTGGCCTCGCGTCGCGCCGTCCCCGATGCGGCGCCGGTGCGCGCGAACGCAGACCACCCTGCGGGCCTGCTGCTACACGGCGTCTCCGGGCTTGGCATAGGCATGCAAGACGGCGACGTGCTGACCGAGGCTGCAGGCCAGCGGGCGTCGTCGGTGGCGGCGGTCGTTGGCGTAGTGCTCGCGGCGCGCGCCCGGCACAGCTCGGAAATCAGCGGGCGCTTCTTCCGCGCGGGCGTGCCGTACCTGCTCACCGTGGAGCAGCCGTATCCACCCGGCAGCTGAGGCGACCTGAAGGGTTGACGGGCGCGCCTGGCGAAGCAACGTTAGCCCGCATATGGCCCGAATGGTTCAGTGCATCAAGCTTCACCAAGAGTCCGAAGGTCTCGAAAAGCCGCCGTTCAAGGGCGAGCTCGGGCAGCGCGTGTTCGATACCGTGTCCAAGGCCGCGTGGCGGCAATGGCTCGAACACTCGAAGATGCTGATCAACGAGTATCGCTTGGACGTGACGAGCGAGAACGGTCAGCGCGTTTGGATGACCGAGCTGGAGAAGTTTTTTTGGGGTGAGGGCGCCGCAGCCCCGCCCGACTTCGTCGCCCCCAAGACGTGACGCGTTTTGGTCTCACTTGGCGGACACTGAACGCGGACCGGCCGGTAGCGAGCGTGGGCCGGGAGTGAGCGAGCTGCTCGGTGGGATCGACAACACGGCGGATGCCTTGTCGCGCGCGACACGCACGCAATTGCGGCCGCCACCTTTGGCCTCGTACAGCGCCGCGTCCGCGCGCGCGAGCCAGCTTGCGCCGGTATCACCCGACGACAAGCAAGCCAAACCGATCGAGACCGTGACTTGGACCTTGCCCTTGCTGGTCGTGATGTCGAGCTCGGAGATCGATTGCCGGACGCGTTCCGCGCGCAGCTCGGCGTTGTTCAGCGACGAATCCGGGATCACGACCACGAATTCTTCACCGCCGTAGCGCGCGACGAAATCCTCTCGGCGCAGGAAATTACGGACCAACATGTCGGCGACGCCGCGTAGGACCTCGTCGCCTGCGGGGTGCCCGTAGCTGTCGTTGGTCTTCTTGAAATGATCGACGTCGATCATCAAAATGCAGGGGCTGGAGCTGAGCAAGAACGCGAGATCGGCGACGCGATCGAGGTGCGCGTCGAGCGCGGCGCGGTTGAAGAGCTGCGTCAGCGGGTCCAATGCCGCTCTCTCGCGCACCTCTTGCAGCTCGTCGCGCAGCTCGGCGATTTTTTGGCTGAGCTCGCCGAGCATGCGCTTTTGGCTCTCGGAGCGCTTGGCCATGACCTCTTGCACGACGGAGACGATGCCCTCGGCTTCGTGACGGATGGCCTCCGAGTCGTTCGACTGAAACGCGCCTACGAGCTTGCCGAGCTGGGCGCCCACTCGCTCATCGGCTGCGCGATCCTCGCCCACGGTCGTCGTCAGGCAGCGTGCGAACGCGTGCACGGCTTCGCGCAGGTTGCCCAGACTGCGTCCGACGAACTCACGTTCGTGTGAGCGTTGGGCAGAGAAGTAGCGGCGCACGCCGCCAAAATCGCGGCGGAAGGGCTTGGCTTCCCCCTCCGTGGGCTGGCTCTTGCCGGCGCCGACGGTGATGCGCTGGGCCCAACCTTCGCATTCGCTGCGGGTCTCGGCCGCCGTCACGTTGTCCGTGTCGAAGGCGTGCTCGCCGAAAACCTTCAGAAGGCTTGCCACCGTATCGAGCGCCGGGTCATCGCTTTCCCGAATCGAGGCCGGTGCGGCTTCCTTCTCCGATGACGCCGCCGCTTTCTTCCAGAACATCGTGGTTTCCCAGAGAACGGACGGCCGCGCGCGATCTTGAGCCTTTGGGGGGGGGCTCCCCCGATTTCCTGACATTGTCGACGTACACTTAGGCCACAGTGAGTTGGACCGTTTATGGTTAGCGAAACGGTGGGCTCGAACTCTAAAAATGTTTCCCTATCCGAACCCTGACTTGCTGCGCCTCTCGACGAACCCGCCGATCGCGGAGCGGGCTGGGCGCATCCTTGTCGTCGACCCCGACGAACAGCGCCGAGCCCTGATCCGCGAGATGCTCGATTCCGAGGGCTACGAGGCCGTCTACTTGAACGACGGTGACGAGGTCTTGCGCATGACCTCGGAGTACGAGCCAGACCTGATCTTGCTCGCGGTGGAGCTACCGAGCGGCACCGGCCTCGAGCTGTGCGGCGAGCTGCGCGCGAGCGATCCGCGTCGTCACTACCCCGTGCTCTTGCTCGGTGACGACAGCGAAGAGCACAGCGTCGCGCGCGGCTTACTCGCCGGCGCCGACGACTTCATGTCCGCACCGATACGCTCTGTCGAGCTGCGCGCGCGTATCCGCGTGCAGCTCCGGAACAAACGTTTCTACGATGCGCTCGAGCGGTTGCGCGACGAGCGCGACAGCTTGCGCCGCGACGCGCAGATCGATCCGCTCACCAACGTGCTCAATCGCCGCTCGCTCGAAGCCTCCGTACGTCAGCGCTGCCAAGCGCGCGAGCGCTTCGGTGTGCTGTTCATGGATCTCGACCACTTCAAGCAGGTCAACGACCGCTTTGGGCACGAGAGCGGCGATCGCGTTTTGATCTCCGTCGCCGCGGTGATCAAGAGTGGTCTTCGCCCCGGTGACATCGTCGGTCGCTACGGCGGTGAAGAATTCGTCGCCATCGTGGCTGGTGCCGGGCCCGAGTCGGCGCGGCTCGTGGCCGAGCGCCTACGCGAAGCCGTGGAAGAGATGCATCCGCCGTCGCCCGGGCCGAGCCGCGTGACGATCAGCATCGGTACGACCGTGTACGACCCACGGCAACTCGAGGAAACTCCGCAGGAGCTCGTGCACCGCGCGGATTTGGCTTTGTATGCCGCCAAACGTGGCGGCCGAAACCGAGTGGTGATGGTTTCCCCGGGTGACAGCCTGCCGGAGCTCGAGGCAAAGGATTCTCTGCATCCGCCGCGTGTGTCCTTGCCGGTCGCGCCCGATCCCCCCATCCTCATTGGTTGGGAGAGGCGGTCCGGATGAGCGAGTTTCTACAGTTCGTTCCGAGTCAGGCCCCGGCAGGGGAGTCGACCGAGATCGTCTTACCGGTGATGGTCAACGTCGAGCCGACGCCCGAAATGTCGGAGACCGAGCGGGAGCTCGTCAAACGTCTGCGCACCGGGCGCGCCGCGTTGCCCGTCTTACCGCAAGTCGCTGAGTCGGCCTTGCGCTTGGCCAACGACCCCGACGCGCGCATCACGGATCTCGCGGGGCTGGTCGACACCGACCCGCCGATCGCAGCGCGGTTCATGTCGGTCGCCAATAGCGTGGCCTACTGGCGCGGACTGCTCACTTCTTCGACTCAGTCGGCGATCGTGCGTTTGGGCTTGGCCAACACTCGGGATCTTTTGTTTCAGGTCGTCTATGCCGCCTCATCGGGCGGACTCAAACGCTTCCAAATCCCGGTGCAGCGCTCATTCAAGCGCAGCGTCGTGGCGGCCGTCGCTGCGCGCACCGCTGCGCGCGAGCTCTCGATGGAAACCGAGTACGACTACATGAGCGGACTCCTCCACGATATCGGCGAGGCGCGCATCTATCGTATTTTGGATGGCCTGCCGCGCTTCGACGACCCGAAGCTCGCGAAGGAGCTGGTGCTGCGTTACCACACCGCCGCCGGTGCAGAGGTGGCCATGGCCTGGAAGCTCCCGACAGAAATCGTCGATGCGTGCGCCGCGCATCACGACCCTGCCGCCGCCGCGGTGCCGCACGTGCGCCTGGTGATGATCGCGGACGCCGTGGTCGACGCGCTGGACGCCGGCAGAAATCCCAAGCTCGATCGCTTCGAGGCTCTCGGCGTCGACGTCGGCGTTGCCCGGCGCATCA
Organism: Polyangiaceae bacterium; assembly: GCA_035485095.1. Lineage (GTDB taxonomy): Bacteria > Myxococcota_A > Polyangia > Polyangiales > Polyangiaceae > PMG-095. The sequence continues at coordinate 10,267 of DATHOI010000635.1, forward strand.
TCGATCAGACCAAAAAAGCCGCGTCGACGAACGCTCGGCCCTGACGGCTCCGTTGTTCGATTGCACCCACGTGCTATCGTCCTTCGCGTGTCCGCTAAAACCATCCCCGTAACCGACACTATCTGGCAGTACTTGTTGGATGCGACCGTGCGTGAGCCGGCCGTGCTCTCCAAGCTGCGTGATGAAACGGGGCGCATGCCACGCGGCGGCATGCAGATCTCGCCCGAGCAAGGTCAGTTCATGGCGTTGCTCGTCGAGCTGGTCGGAGCGCGGCGCGCGATCGAGGTCGGCGTGTTCACCGGCTACAGCTCACTCTGCGTCGCGCGCTCGCTGCCCGCCGACGGACAGCTCGTTGCTTGTGACGTGAGTGAAGAATTCACGAACGTGGCGCGCCGCTATTGGCGAGAGGCAGGCGTCGAAGCCAAGATCGACTTACGGCTCGGCCCGGCGCTGGCGACGCTCAATGCGCTGATCGCGCAAGGCGCGCGCGGTACGTATGATTTCGCCTTCATCGACGCGGACAAATCGAACTACGACGGGTACTACGAACGTTGCTTGGAGCTGGTGCGCGCGGGCGGCCTGATCGCCGTGGACAACACGCTGTGGAGCGGCGCCGTCGCAGACCCGAGCAAGCAGGACCCCGATACCTGCGCGATCCGCGAGCTGAACGCGAAAATCACCGATGACCCGCGGGTGACCTCCAGCTTGGTCCCGATCGGCGACGGGCTCCTGCTGGCACGCAAACGCTGAGCACGGCGCGTTACGGGGACTGATAGTAGATCGCGTTGGCGCTCGTGTACGGCATCGCGTTCGGCGGTGTCAGCTCCGGAAATTGGCTCCACATCACGTACTTCGCGTTGCGCGAGGTGTCGAACATGCCCCAACCGTCGTCGGTCGTTTTCCACGGTTCGTCGAAGGCTTCGAAATAGAACGCGCCCGCGGGGCTGTTGGCGTCGCGCCCCGCTCCGTACACCCAGGCCTCGAGGTTGTTTACGAACATCTGCTGATTGACCTCGTGCGAGAACGCGGGCTCGGCGACCTTCGTCGGATCGGTCACGCGGCTCTTCCAGCCTGCTTCGCCGAGCACAATCGGGATGTCCACGTTCTGCTGCACGAGCGCTTGTCGAACGGCCTGGAGGCTGCTCTTCGTGTAAGTGAGCGCGTCGCTCATCGTGGCCTGAGCGCGCGCCGGGCCTGCCGGGAAGCCGAGCTCCTGATAGTCCCAACTGCCGAAGCTTGCGTCGATGGCGGCGTAAATGTGGACCGACAGATAGTCGACTGCTTGAAAGACGGCAGCTACCCCTTGATAGCCCTCGCCCAATTCGAACGGCGGATACAGGTCATCGGTCGCGACGGGTTGCGTGACGCCTGCACGCACCTGCGTGATGTAGTCGGCAAGGTCCGCGGGATCGGTCAGCACGGACGACCACGTGTCGAGCGTCTCGTTACCCACGCTGATGCCCACGATGATGTCCGGATATTGCGTGGCGAGCGCAATGCCGTCACTGATTTGAATCTGGTTCGCCGCGTCCGAGGTCGACTTGGAGCCCGCAATCCAAATCCCGAGCTGCACCTTGATGTCGAAGCCATTGTCCGTGATTACTTTGAGCACCGTCTGCGCGTGCTGACTCGAATCGAACAAGCGAATGAAGCTGTAGCCCGCGCGCACGAGCAACCCCAAATCCTCTTTGACCTCGGCCTCGGTCGGGTAGCGCATCGTGTTTGGGCTCTCACTCGCGCGGTAGCCGGAATAACAAACCCCGGGTCGAGCCAAGACCCGATCCGGGATGCAGCGCTTGGCGTCGCGCATGCCGCCCGGGCATGTTTCCATCACGTCGAGGTGCTGCGCGTCGGGGATCGCGCCGCTCAAAAACGCGATGTTGTTGGGGTTCGGAACGCTGCTAGCGCCAGCTGCACTGCCGGCCGCTCCTCCTGCCGCTTGTTCCAGTGCGCTCTGTCCGCCAGCGGCGTCCGTGCGTGAGGCGTCATTGCTCGAGCACGCGGCGACCGCGAGCAAGCCGAACGTCGTCAGTGTCGCGAACACACCTTGAGCTCGGCTCGAGCGACGCAGCTTCATGCCATTGGGGTAACCGAGCTCGCATTCTCGTGCGACGAATTTTGCGCCACTGACCGAGAATGATCCAAAATATGAGTCATTGTAGCCATGCGCCGGGTGCGAAGCGCGCGTTTCAGTCGGGCAGGGGTTGCTGGTCACGCGTCACCACCGTCTCCGTCCCAGCCTTCGGCGTCGCGGGTCGCGCGCCGCGCTTTTCGAAGCTCAAAAAAATCAGGCGAGTCGCAGGTCCTTCGAATTGAAGCCCATCAGGTACAGCAGGGTGTCGAGGCGCTCGTGGTGGTTGAGGCTCATGTCGGCGACCTCTTGCAGCTTGGCTTTGGCGCGGAACGCGATGCCGAGCCCGGCGGTTTGAAGCATGAAGATGTCGTTCGCACCGTCACCGATGGCGACCGTTTGCTCGAGGCGACACGTGTAGACCTGTGCCATGTCCTTCAAGACTTGCGCCTTGCGCTCGCTGTCGACGATCGTGCCCCGCACCTTGCCGGTGAGTTTGTTGTCCACGACCTCGAGCTCGTTCGCGAACGCGAAATCGAGCCCAAAGCGGGCCTTGAGCTCGTCGACGAAGAAGGTGAAACCACCGCTGACCAGCCCGACCTTGAAGCCCAAGCTGTGCAAGACTTTAACGAAGCGATCCGCGCCGGGCGTGAGCTCGAAGCGCTCGATCAGCCCGCGCGCGCGCTCGAACGGCAAGCCCTCGAGCAACTTCACGCGCTCCGCCAGCGCCTGTTTGAAGTCGATTTCGCCGCGCATCGCGCGCGCGGTGATGCCCGACACTTGTTCCTTCACGCCCGCGAGGTCCGCCAGCTCGTCGATGAACTCGCCCTTCACGAAGGTCGAATCGACATCCATACAGACCAGGCGCTTGCTGCGCCGGAACATGTCGTCGCGTTGCACCGCTAGGTCCACGCTGAGCTCCATGCCCAGACGCAGCAGCGCGCCGCGCAGATCACCGAATTCACTGGCCGTGAGCGTCGAGCCGGGCGGCAGATCCACGATCAGCTCGAGGCCGTCGAGCTCGTGGTCGCTGAGCGAGCGGATCTCGCGGATGTTCATGGCGCGCTTGGCCATGAAGCTCGTGATCGCCGCGGTCGCCACGCCGTTGCGGAGCGGGCCGAGCACGGTGATGGCGAGCGTGTGCACATCCGTCGTGGGCTCGTGCGCCGACTCACTGCGGAACGGCGTGACCTCGAAGCGAAGTCCCATATCCGCAGCGGCGAATAGCAATTTTCTAAGAGCGTACGAGTTGCGTGGGATGTCCACGATCGCTGACAGCATCAGGTAGCCGTGCAGCACGGATTGTCCGATGTTGATCAGCTGCGCGCTCTCGTCTTCGGCGATCACTTCGGCAAGGCGCGCGGTGACTCCGGGGCGGTCGTTGCCCGCGATGTGGAGCACCACACGGTCAGGATGCTGGGTCGTCATGAGGGCGCGTAAGCTACTCTCGTCGACTCGATTTCGCCATCACCTCGCGGCCTGGCGTCCGGCCGTGTCGCGTGTAAGTCGGTCTGCTCCGGACTCGGTAGCGACGCCTGCTGTAGTCGGAATTATTGCGCGAGCCCGAACAGGCTTGCAGTTGCGTTCCGCGTGACCGAAGCTCGGGAAACTAGCGTGAGATCTCCTGTGCATTCGGCCGCGTTGACACGAGCTTGGGGACAGCGGCTCCGTTGGCTGTGCCTATTCATTGCCGCTTTTGGCGGCTTTTTTGGGGTCGCTGTGGCTCGCGCTCAGGCGCCGGCGAGCGCGCCTTCCGGCGCCCCGCTGTCGCCCAGGACACCGGCTCCGAGCGCGCGCGCCGCTCCCCGCGCGCGTGCCCC
>DATHOI010000636.1:0-2834 GCA_035485095.1 Polyangiaceae bacterium
CTCTGGGGCCCGGCGAAAACCGCCACCCGCCGAAAGTCTCTGGTTGCTCGCGGCGAATTCGGGCGCGAGCGGAGCTCTCGAGTCGTCGACTCGAGACCGCCGACTTCGCAAGCTCAGTGGGAGGCGCGCTTCTGACAGCGCGCCTCCGTTAGTGCTTGCAGTGACGCGACCTCGCGTCGACCTCTTCGTCCCTCAGCGCAGGTACGTCCAGTGCGAAAGACGCTGGCTCACTGCGGGGTCGCCAGCGCCGTTGCATCACTGAGCAGTGCTTGGGCTTGTGCGACCCAAGTTTGAGCTTGCGTCGAATCGATCGCCTGGCCCCCGAACGCGGCGCCGTCGAGCGCCGCTCGGATGGGCAGCGCGAGCGCGTCGCGTCGGCCAACCAGGCTCGCGATCGACGCTTCGATCGTGTTGTACGTGGTGTCGTCCGCCTGCAGCGCAGTGGTAGACGCGCTCAGCATCGCCGCCGCAAACTGACCGAACGGCGCGTTGATTTGCTTGTAGGCGTCCGCCAACGCTTCGACCGTGCTTTGATTCGCGCGCAAGGCGACGGGCACTGCGCTCGCGACGAGCGCTTGGGTCACCACGTGCCCATCTGCTTGATACGAGTCGTGGAGACCGAGCAACGCGAACATCGTCGGGCGTACGTCCGTGTGGTCGGTCCAGACGTGAACGTCGCTCTGCTGCGCTACACCCGGACCGACGAAGCCGAGCCACGTGGAGGCGATTTCCGGTTGAATATCACCATGATTCCAAGCGAACGCCGCGCCGATGCACGTCTCGCAGGTCGAGGACGGGAAATCGGTCAAGAAGTAGTCTGCGTCCGCGAAGAAGGTGAACGTCGCATTGCGCGCGGGGTCACCCGTGGTGATCATGTGCAGCGCTTTCATGCCGGTCTGGTCGGCCATCTGCGCCATCACTTTATCGGTCGCGCCCGTGTAAGGGTTGACGGCGGTGAGCCCAGCAACCTCGCGTTCGAACGCGCGCGTGTCGGGGTCGGTCTGACCAAGCGCGCCCACACCGACCTTCGCGAGATAGAACGGTGGTGCGTCGTCACCGTGCACGGTGAAGGTGTTCGGGGCGCCGGGGGCCAGGAATTTGGCCGCCAGATCCGGGAATTGATGAGTCACGAGCGTGTCGATGTTGGCGTTCAGCTCGCCGACTTGGCCCGTCCAGTCACATGGCGTGTTGACGCCGTCACAGCCAGCCGGTGTAGGCGTGCCACCGACGAAGTGATCGCCTTCGTCCACCGTGAATACGAACAAGGTGTTCGTCTTGTCGATGCCGTCGGCGGCTAGGCGCGTGAAGAAGGTCGCAAACGCGGCGTCGTAGGCCTGGAGTTGCGCGACGTAGCCGGCGGCTCCCGGACCGTACGCCTCGTGGTCGTCACCCGACACGCCGTGGAAGTCGTGGGCATCCGAGATGTACGCATAAGTGACGGGTATTCCATGCTCTTGCATGGCAGCGATGTACGAAAGCGACACCGTCGCTTCCATGCCGTCGAAGCCCGGGAATCCAGGTTGACCGAACTGGTCTTGGATGGGTTGCCCGGATAGATCGAGCAACGCGACAGGCGCGGGCTGACCCGTGAGCAGCGGGTTGATTTGCTGCGCGCCGAACAACGCCTTGAAGCCGGTGTAGCCGCCCGGCTCTTGCGGCAACACGTCGTCCTCGCCGCCAGCGCAGGTTGTAGAGCCCGGCGCACAGTGCACCGCGAAGCCGACCAAGTCAGTCTGGGCGAGGTTGCGCGCAGCGCTCCCAGAGGCCGCCTTGCCAGACGCGGTCGCTTCGGCAAATTGCGGGGAGCTCGTACCGAACACCTTGGTCACGTCGCCAGTGGCGGTCGTCCCGGTGTTCTCGAGTACGATATTGGCTGACGCGACCGCGCCGACGTCGCAGCCGTTGCGCGTGAACGCAACCCAGGGCGCCGGCACGTTGCTGCCGTCTGGCCCGACCATGTTCGGAATCGTCGTGCCGGCCGCCGCGGGGTCGGTCCAGTAACCGAACGAGCTCGGAAACTGAAAGCTACCCGTCGCAGTGGTGCGCACGTAGCTGTTGGTGACCGTCTGCCCATGGCGATCGGGATACACGCCGGTCAAAGACGACAGAATGCCGCCCGCCGTATGCGAGATCAGAATCGTGTGGTCGTTGGCGAGCATCGTGCCGTTGCCGCGAATGAAGTTCAAAAGGTGCGGCATTTGTTCGAGATCCGAGGGCACGTTGGGTAGCCGGTCGCGCGTCAGATGGGTGTTGTCGAACTGCACGTAGATCACGTGCTTGATGGGTCCGCTGCCATTGCCGAGCGCACAACTCGCGCTGCTCGTGGCCGGCGCGGTACACGTGACGGTGACACTGCCAGTGTCTGCACAGCTCGGCGCGCTGTCGCCGTCCGAGGCCGTCACCGTGAGCGTGACGTTGCCCGCGCCGGTGCAAGTGAAGCGCGGCGTCGCGGAAGAAGCGTCACTGAGCGCACCGGAGCTCGTCGTCCAGTGATAGGCGAGCGGTGACGGTCCATTGTCCGAGTCGTGCGCGGTAACGCCGAGCAAGACGGAGCCGCCGACCAACACCTCGGACGGGCTGGCAGAAACTCCGTCGATCGCCGGGCACACGTTGACGTTGCCGTTCACCAGCACGCTGCCCGTGCGAGCGGCCTCGTGGCACGTCAGGTGAACCGAGACCGCGGTGGTCGCATGAGCGGTAACGTTGAAGGAGGCGGAGCCGGCGCATTGCGTCGCGCCGTCAGCGGTCGTGGCGCTGAGCGTGATGCTGCCACCGTTGCCCGCGGGAATCGCGCTGATGACTGCCGAGATCGTGCTGCTATTGCTAACGTCGAT
>DATHOI010000637.1:0-2112 GCA_035485095.1 Polyangiaceae bacterium
GCCAATGCGAGCCCGAAGGCGAGCTGCGCTGCGGGGCGTCGAAAGGCGCGCAGGGCGGCGCCCGCCGCACGCGCATTGACCTCGAGCTTACTGCGATGCTGCAGCAAACGCAGACCCGCTCCTGCGAGCCCCACCTCGCCGCACAGCCACAGCTCGTCGCCGGGCTTTGCGCCGCTCCGCAGCAGCGGCTGCGGCGAAACACCGAGCACCGTAGTAGTAACGCTGAGCTCAGCACCACGTGACAAATTGCCGCCCACGACCGCGCAGCCGAGCGCGCGGGCCGCAGCCTGTTGACCGCGCGCCAATTGCGACAGCTCACGCTCCGAGAACTGTGCCGGGAAGATCACGCTCGACAACGCATAGAGTGGCCTGCCGGCCATCGCGCACACGTCGCTGGCCGCGGCGTTGAAGCTTCGCCAACCGAGATCCGAGAGCGTCAGCCAAGCGCGCTCGAAGTGCACGTGCTCGACCGCCGTATCGACCGTCCAAACCAGGCGTCCTGGCAGTTTGAGCACGGCCGCGTCGTCACCGATGCCGAGCTCGACTGCCGCGCGCTCTCGCGGGCCGCGGCGCGACGCCGAAGGCTGGGCCGCCCTGCGACGCGACGCGCGATCATCGAAAATCCTCTCGAGCGCAGCGATTGCCTCGAATTCAGCGAGCTTGGCGGAGCGAGGCATGGCTTCTGGCCAAGCCTACACGAGCTGTCAGCCGATCGTCGCGCGTTTGACCGGGATGGTGACCACGAACACCGTGCCCTTGGGCACGTTGTCCGCAATGCGCACGATGCCGTCGTGCCCGTCGACCAAGCGGCGCACGATCGACAGCCCGAGCCCCGTTCCGCCTTGCTCGCGGGTAGAGCTCGAGTCGACCTGGTAGAACGCGTCGAAGACGCGGCTGCGCTCGTTCTCTGGGATGCCGATGCCGGTGTCGGAGACCCGAAACTCGATGGCAGTGCGGCGCGCGCTCAAGATCACCACGCCGCCCGCGTCGTCGGGACGAGCCGCGTCCAGTGAGGTGACCTTGGCCGAGAGCGTGACGCGCCCCTTGGGCGGCGTGAACTTGATCGCGTTCTCGGTCAGGTTCAAAAACACCTGCCGCAGGCGCTCGGCGTCGGCCCAGATCAGCGGCAAACCGTTCTCGACGTCGACCACGATTTCGACGTCCTTCTTGCGCGCGGTGGGCGTCATGGTCTGCGACACGTCCCGCAAAATGCCGACGATGTCGGTCTGGCTCTTGCGCAGGCTCATCGTGCCGCTCTCGAGCTTGGACAGATCGAGCAGGCCCTTGATCAGCTGCAAGAGCTGCTCGCCTTTATCGCGGATCGTTTGCACGAACTCACGCTGCTCGCTGGTCATGTCACCGGCCAAGCCTTCGACCAGCATTTCGCTGTAACCGATGATCGACGTGAGCGGTGTTCGCAGCTCGTGCGAGACCGTGGCCAAGAAATTGCTCTTCAAGCGGTCGAGCTCTTTCAAGCGGTCGAAGGCGGTTTGCAATTTGTCGTTCTTGTCCTCGAGCTCTCGAAAGCTCTCGCGGACGCTCGCGAGGTGCATGTTGCTGGTGAGCAGCGCGCGGTGGCCGCTGAACAAGAGCAGATCGAGCGTGCGACCGAGGTGCCGCGCCAGTTTGACGACGGCGTCACTCTCGGCGCGCGGAAGGCTCTGAAATAGCTCGCGCAAGCGCGCGGGCTCGAGTGTCGGGTCGAGGGCGAGCAACGCAGCTGGCGGCTCGCTCAGCGCTGCCGAAACGAAGGGCCCGAGGATCATGCGACCAATACGCTTGCCATCGTAGGGAATGGCGCACGCGAGGTAGTTCTCTCCGGTCGCACACGGATAGCTCGCCATACCGTCCTCGCCAAGAGCGAGGTTCTTCACGTCACCGGCGACGTCTTGCAATGCCGCGCGTCCGGCCTTCACGGAGTTCAAGAACGCATACAACGGGATCTGGTCGGCTGCGTCACCGAGCAGTTTGCCTTCTTCGCTGAAGATGCGCAGCGGCACACCGAACAGGTCGTAGAAGCTCTTGACCATCTCGCCGAGGGCGTCGCGGTCGATCAGATCTTCCAGGCTCGCGCCGTGGCCCAACGTGAGCTCGTCGAACGTCTTCTGGGCT
>DATHOI010000638.1:0-9214 GCA_035485095.1 Polyangiaceae bacterium
ACAATTGCTGCGCTGCACGAGTCACGCTACCCGCCGCGGCCACCACGACGAACACCCGGAGCAGGTTGAGATCCAGGTCTCGTTCATAAACGTCATTCATGGGTGACATGCATCTTATTCACTGGAATTCAGACTGGCCACCGCTATTCTGCCTGCCGAAGGAGACACGAGCCATGACGACACACCGCAAAAGTCTCACACAACTGGGCAAAACCGGGCCGCAGGTATTTCCGCTCGGCCTCGGCTGCATGGGGTTCTCGGGCATGTACGGCGCGACGGACGACGCCGAGAGCGTCGCCACCATTCAGGCGGCTGTCGACGCCGGCGTGACGCTGATCGACACCGGAGATTTCTACGGCATGGGCCACAACGAGCTGCTCGTGGGGCGTGCGCTTTCGGGCCGGCGCGATCGCGTGCAGCTCTCGGTCAAGTTCGGCGCCCTGCGCGGTCCGGATGGCAGTTGGTATGGAACGGACACTCGACCCGCCGCAGTGAAAACCTTCGCCGCTTACAGCTTGAAGCGCCTCGGTGTCGAGGTCATCGACGTGTACCGGCCGGCGCGGCTCGACCCAGCCGTACCGATCGAAGACACGGTCGGCGCGATCGCGGATCTGATCAAGGCGGGCTACGTGCGCCACGTGGGTCTGTCTGAGGTGGGCGTCGAGACCATCCAGCGCGCCGCGCGCGTGCAGCCGATCGTCGATCTGCAGATCGAATACTCGCTCGTCTCGCGCGGGCCAGAAGCGCGGATCTTCCCGCTCTTGAATGAGCTCGGCGTGAGCGCGACCTTGTACGGCATCTTCTCGCGCGGCCTATTGACGGGCAGCAAGGCCACGGGGAAGGGGGACTTTCGGGCCTATTTGCCGCGCTTCGCCGGTGACAGCAACGAGCGCAATCAGCGCGTCGTCGCGACCGTGCACGGTTTTGCCAAAGATCACGGGCTCTCACCCGGGCAGCTCGCGGTGGCTTGGGCGCTCGCCAAACAACCCGGCTTCGTGCCCATCGTCGGCGCGAAGAATCGCGCTCAGCTCGCGGACTCGCTCGGCGCGCTCGACAAGCCGCTCTCCGCACAGGCCGTGCGCGAGCTCGAAGCGCTCGTGCCCGAGGACGCAATCTCCGGCACGCGATACGGCGCCGAGCAGATGGTGCACTTGGATAGCGAGAAGTAGCCGCGCTCAGCCGAGAACGCGCGAGCGCAGACTAGCTGAAGAGCTCGGAAACCGAACGGCCATCGTGGATGTGCGTGATGGCCGTGGCAAGCTGCGGCGCGAGCGACAACACTTCGATCTTGGGCGAGCGCTTCGCGACTGGGATCGGAATGGTATTGGTGACGAGCAGCTTCTGCAGGCGAGAAGCCGCCAAACGCTCCACGGCACGCCCGGAAAGCACGGGGTGAATGATGGCCGCGGAAACCGAGCGCGCGCCGCGCTCGAGCAGGAATTCGGTCGCGCTGAAGATCGTGCCGCCGGTCGCGATTTCGTCGTCCACCAACAGGCAATCTTTGCCGATGACGTCGCCGATCACGTGGGCCGCGCGCGCGTTCTCGTCGTCCCCACTGCGGCGCTTGTCGATGAACGCGAGCGGCAAATCCAAACGCTTGGCAAAGCGCCCCGCGTCTTTCGCTTCACCGACATCGGCGGCGACGACCACGGTGTTCGACAGATCATCTTGGCGCAGCCGATCACAGATCGCGGGCACCGCGGTCAACTGATCGGCGGGGATCGAAAAGAAACCCTGAATCTGCGGCGAGTGCAGATCCACCGTCAGCACGCGGTTCGCGCCGGAGGTAGCCAACAGGTCTGCCATCAGACGCGCGGTGATCGAAATGCGCGGCTCGTCTTTCTTGTCGCTACGGGCGTACGGGAAATACGGAATCACTGCGGTGACGCGCTGGGCCGAAGCGTGGCGCAGCGCGTCGAGCATGATCAAGAGCTCGATGATGTGCTCGGACAGCGGCGGGCAGGCGCTCTGCACCACGAATACGTCTTGCTCGCGGACGTTCTCCTCAATCTTGATTTTCAGGTTCTCGTTCGAGAAACGGGTAGTATGTGAGCGCCCGAGGGGTATCTCTAGATGGTGGCAGATTTCCGCAGCCAATTCGGGGTGCGAAGCACCCGCGAACACTTTGAGATTGCTTGGGGTTTCACCCATGGTTAGTTTTGTAGCGCACGCAATTGCGCCTCGGGAACAAATCTCCCTGATCGACGTTGAAAAGGGCGTCTACTCCGCGATGCGCTATATTTCGTGGGAAAGGACAGACCACAAATGACCGGAAGGAAGATACTCCCACTCGTCTTGGCACTCGCCGGAGTGGTGGCTCCAGGCACCGCGCTCGCTCGAGGCGGGGGTCACGGCGGCGGCGGTCATGGTGGCGGCGGTCATGGTGGCGGAGGTCACTTCTCCGGCAGCGGCCACGTCGTCGGTGGCGCTCACTTTGGCGGCGGTGGCCGCGTCGGTGTCGGTGTCGGTGTGCGCGGTGGCGGCTTTGGTGGTCGCGGCTTCGCTGGTCGCGGTTTTGGCGGCGGCGGTCACTTCGTCGGTCGCGCCCATCTGTTTGGCGGTGGCGTGTACGGGCACCCGTACTGGGGCCGCGGCTTCTGGGGTTGGCGCGGCAGCTCCTGGGTTTGGTTTGGCGGTCCGTACTGGACCACGCCCGTTTATCCCGGCTGGGTCTGGATCGCTCCGCAATGGGTCTGGGACGGCGACCAATGGGTTTGGGATGACGGTTACTGGACTCCGTACGAATGAGTAGCAAACGCTCTCACGCTTACCGGCACGTGCTTGCGGCGACGGCGCTGGTTTTCGGAGCCGCGTCGTTTGCTGGCATTGCAGGTGCAGACGCCGCGCGCCCCCTAGCTGACAACGCGGGGGACTGCGCGTCCGTCGTGGCCAGCGTGCGCATGCAAGCCGTTGGTTACAACCACATCGTCACGCTCTCCAATCACTGCCCGCGCGCAGTGTCCTGTGAGGTGTGGACCAATGTCGACCCCACGCCGCACGTGACGCTCAGAGCAAACCCGGGTGAAAATGCGCAAACCATCACGCGCATCGGCTCCCCCTCGCGTGACGTTCACGCCGAGAAAATCTGCCAATTCGACGGCTGACTCAGCGCCCGCGGGCCGCCAATCCGCGAGCCTACGTTGACGGCTCGTACGTGAGAAGCAACGGCGGGGTGCCCCGGTTTCATTTCAAATCCGAAGTTTAAACTTAAACACAATGCCGTTCGGTTAAGGACCGAGACCACAATATGGACCCCATCGCTCATGCTGCCCCCACAACATATCGTAGGGTTCGCCGCTTAAGTGAACGGCATTGAACTTAAACATCAGATTTGGGTCGCGCGGAGTTCCCCCGGTTTCGTTGCCACGCACTGGGCTGCGGCCCCACTATGCGGCCCTAGCCTGCGGCGAGCGCGGAAAGGTCCGCGCCTGTAACGCGGCAGATCCGCCAATCGGGGAGGACGTTAGCGCCGACGCTTTCGTAGAAGGCGATCGCGCTCGCGTTCCAGTCGAGGACGCTCCATTCGAGACGTCCGCAGTGCCGTTGGTGCGCCACGCGCGCGACCTCGCGGAGCAACGCTTTGCCGATGCCGCGGCGTCGGTAGTCGGGCAGGACGAAGATGTCTTCCAGATATAGGCCGGGCTGGGTCAGAAACGTCGAGTAATTGCCGAAAAACAGCGCGAACGCGACGAGACGCTCGTCCGCTTCGACGACCAAGGCAGCGGCGGCAGGCTGGGCGCCGAATAGATGCGACGCAAGTTGCTCTGCGCTGCCACTGACCTCGTGCGACAGGTGCTCGTATTCGGCCAAGGCTTGGATCAAGCCGAAGAGCTCGTGCTCATCCCCCGCGCACGCGGGGCGGATTACCAATGAGGCAGCCACGATTTTGCGACGCTAGCACGCGTTGCGTCACGCGCCCTTTTATCGAAACGGGCTCGCGCCTTCCGCGTTGAAAGCTATCCGTTAGACGCCACCATGCCTTCGGAGCCGGCTTCATTGGCAGAGACGAAGCGGTGTTGGCGCATCCACTTGGTCGCGACCCATTTCTCGCCGCTCCGCACGACCTTGCCGGCATGCAAAGAAGCATGGTCGACCTGACTTTGGCCATTGCAGTACTCGAAGTACACCGCGTTGCCGCGCTGCGGAGCTACCGAGAGCCCGACCTTGGGGAACGCGGTCTCGCCTCCGCTCTCCACGTCATTCAGATAAGTGATCAGCGTGCTCGTGCGCTGACCACTGCGCGCGATCGACGCGCGATTGGCGTCGTTCGTGGCTTGCAAAAAATCGAAGTGAGGCGCCGCCTCGGCTCCCGCGGGATAATGGAGCACCTGAAACCCCTCCCCATTCTCGATGGGCAGGTTCATCAGCTCGGAAATGCGCGCGTCCAAGCGTTCGATGAACGCGTCCTCTCGCAGGCGAAAAAACATGCCCAGGCTCGTGCGCTGCGAAGTGACCAGGTTCTCGCCTGAATACGGGCTCACCAGCGTGGACGGCTTGAGCCGCGGTCGAGCAAGCTTCATCAACTCTTGGCACTCGTCGGCGCTGAGCACGTCGCCGAGGACGACAACGACCGGCTGCTCCACGCGCAGCAGTACGGGCACGACGCGGTCCGTGGTCGCGATTCGCGATTCTGCAGAAAAAATGGGCTTTTCGTAGACGTAGGCGGGCGGCGCGTCTTCGATCTCCAAAGAGTCCAGCGGCGGCGCGCGGCCTTGGAGACGTGCGGCCACGAACGCTTCGACGATGGCCTGCGCGACGCGGGATTCCATGCGCTGCTCGATCATGATTTGAACCAGCGCGGACGGCGCTTGGCCCTGGTCGAGGTTCTGGACCAACCAGTGGTGCAAATCAGGCGAGAAGCGAACCAGTGACGTCATCGATTGGCGACGGCGGGCGGAGCTTGCGGCGCTGGTGGAACGAGCTCGTTCGCAACCCATCCGGTTGGAGTGAGAGTGAAGCCTTCTTTGAGCTGATTGGAGCCCGCGCCAGTGACCACGCGAGCCACCATCGGGAAGACCTGCGTGATCTCCGAATTCTGGGTCCAGGGCGCCGCGTCGACGTGGTACGTGTAGGTGACGGTCGCGCTCGAGCCAGTCACTTGCCAGCCGACGAGCTTGTCCAAGCTGAGCTTCGCGACGCACAAATCGCTGCGAAAAACCGGCTTCCCGTCGTTGGTTTGCTGCCCGGGGACCTCGCGCGACAGATAATAGCGGCGGCCCGCGTCGGTCAGGTTGTAGCGGCGCACGTCGACAGCGACTGGGCCGTCCTCGGTATTCCGCGTGCCAACCGCTTGAATGGAGCTGACGATCCCCAGGTGCTCGAGCGCCGGCATCTGCAGCGCATCCCGGCTGCCCTTCTGAAATTCGGCTTGGCTCACGTCGATTGGGAATTCGGTCTTACCCAGACACAAGTCGCCGCGTGCTTTGAGATAGGCGACCATGCCGCTCCGAAATGTCTCCACGCTGGCGGTGCGCTGATCGGCGTGCGGGGTTTTGTGACACGCGGCGAGCGCCAACGTGCCAGTGACGAGTGTGAGGGTCCGAAACGAGGTGCGTAGGGTCGAGTGCTGGTTCATGACTTACCTTCATGCTGCGGAGGCCCGAGATGTTGCTCCTTCAGTTCACACACGGGCCCGAAGTGGGGGGTGTTGCTGGTGGCACGTAGTCGTCGTTCAACGTGTCGAGGAAACAGAGCAAGTCGCTGATGTTCTGCTCGCTGAGCGGCGCCGGAGAGCCCGGTTTTCGACCGTCGAGCGGCATTTGCGGGTCGATATTGGCCAAAAAGCGCGTGGGCAAGTCGTCGTATTTGTCGACCTTGCCGCCCGTGTATTGCGTCGTGATGAGTCCGTAGCTCGGAAAGCCTGGGTCGTTGCTGGCTTTCGGTTTGCCGCCGAGGGTCGGGTACCAGAGCTCGGGGCGAGTGTCGCGCGTGTTGTAGAAGCGAATCACTTGCTCGAGCGAGTGCATGACTCCGTTGTGAAAAAACGCGGTGCGCTTGGCCATGTTGCGCAGCGTGGGCGCCTTGAACATGCCGCAGAACGCATTCGGGACGCCGCGCTGCGGCAAGTGATCGCCGCGCGCTGGGCCGCACAGACCGAGATCGTAGTATTCGTCGTCGGCGTTTACGGGCAATTCGCGATTGCGCGGCACGCCGATCGCTTCGTAAGAAAAGTCCGTGTACAGGCCCGAGCTGCCATTGATGCCCGGCCCTTGGTAGTGGCAAGAGAAACAATTGCCGAGCTTCGGGTCGCTGAACACCTTGCCGCCACGCTTTTCCGCGGCGGTGAACGTGCCACCGATTTTGTTGCCCGCGTACAAGTCGAACTTGCTCGTGTACGGGTGGAAGCTGCGATCCTCGAGCTGAAAAGCCTGCAACGCGGCGGCGATCGCGTTCAACGCGCCGTCCGGGTCAGCCTTGGCGTCCGCGTTGAAGAGCTGTCGAAACAGGTCGGCGTAGGGCGCGGCGAGCACTTTGCTAGCGACGTCGGCTGCGTTCTCGTTCGCCATTTCGACCGGCGAAAGGAGCGGCAATTTGGCCTGTTCAGCGAGCGTGTTCGTGCGGCCGTCCCAGGTGAAGCCGCCGCCGGGCCCGGGCGCGCTGATGCCATCCGGGTTGTCGAGTAAATCAGCGTACGCGGGTGTAAACTCCTTATAGCGTAGTGACGGTGCGGCTCGCGTCCCGGCTTGATCGAGCTTGGGTCCGCCGAGCTGCACGGCCAAGCTGTTGGGTGGTCCGTAGGCGTGATCGGGGTCGTGGCACGTCGCGCACGACATGTTTCCCGACGCGGACAGCGTCTTGTCGAAGAACAGCTTTTTCCCGAGCTCCGCGGCCAGGCTCAGGCTGCCCGGCGCGCGCTTGGCAGTCGGCGCCGAGCTGGCAGCGCTCAGTCCCGCGCTGGCACTGGCTTCGGTGCCGTCCGTCGTGCTGTGTGGCGTGCCGCAGCCCAACGCGCACAGTGCTGCCCCCAGTAAAGGAGCGAGGGCGGCGGTGCGCGTAGCTTTCATGTTTGCAATGACCTGTGATTGCCGGGCGTTTCGGCGCTCATCGGGTAGCAGAGGCAGGACTCGGCTGCGCGACGCATTCGTGACAATTCCGTGCGCTCGCTTTGACATAGTGCGGCATCACAAACTGAAACAGCAGGGCAGATCTTGCGATCCACCCTGCTGCTCAGCACACGAGCCGTGGCGGCTCGCGTTTCTTGGCGACGTTCAGACGCTCACTTGAGCGCCCAGACGTTCGTCTGGTTTGCGTCGGGGCCGGTCTTCGGCGGACGGCTGGGGCTCTCGTCGCTGACGACCTTGGCCTGGTATGCCGCCGGGATGACATAGGCGTGGTTCATCGGACGAACCGCGTCGTAGTGCGTGTCGGCGCTGCTCGTGAACTCGGGCAGGTTCAGGATGTTCTGCGCGATGAACTTCTCGGTATATTTCGAGCGGTTCATGTACGAGGCGTCGTTCCCCGGGTCCGCCAGGCCGAACATGTCCTGCAGCGTGCGGACGAAGGAGAAGTGGCTGTAGGCGTCGCTGTCCTGGATCTCCTTCGGGGCACTGGCTTGATTGGTCAGGATGCCGAAGATGCTCATGCCGTGGCCTTGGTTGCCTTGGCCATACGCGGTGACCGTCGAGTCCATGGTGTACCCGCTCGTACCCGAGACCAACGGTCCGTTCGTCACGCCCTTGCCCGCTTTCCAGCCGCAGCATGAGTTGAGAACGTCCCCGCCTGCGACCGTCGCGTTGCCTTCGTCGAACATGATCACGATGGCGACGCGCTTCTGCGGGTTCTTCCAGATGTCCGAGGTTTCGATCTTCTTGACGACCTTGTCGACGTAGGCATCGCCGCGCGCGATGATCGGGCTCACTGCGGTAACCGAAACGTTGTTGCTGACGCCGCTGCAGTCGCTTGCGGTTCCGGTGGTGGCCGACCCTGACTCCGTACCGGACACCGTGATGCCGTGCATGTCGTCGCACTGGTCGGGCACCACGAAGTTCAAGTTACCGATATTGCCCGTCTCGAGATCGGTCCCGAATTGGTCGCTGTCGTAGCCTGCGGGCGTCGTGTACACGCTCGCGTTGGCCAGGGCGTTGTCCCATTGACCGCCACCCAGCGTGCGGTTGTTGTACTTGAAATCCGGCTCACTGCGCACGTTTTGGTACGCCATGCCGGGGTGATGCTTGGTCCTGTACAATTGCGAGGGCATCGGCAAAATCAGGTTGGTATCGCCAATGGTGGCCGCGTTGCCCGCCAGAGTTCCCGCCGGGTACACGTGGTCCTGTGCTTTCACCGCCGGATCACCGATGCTGTCCGTGCGGAAATCCTGACCCGGGTTCATCGACTCGCTGTAGGTGCGCCAGGTCATGCCCGCCGCCGTGATGGCATTGAACAAGTTGGGTTTGCCTACGATGTTGTGGACTGCGCCGCCGGCCGCACCACACGAAGCGGAGGCTTCGAGCTTGAACGGAGAGTTGGCCAGGCCCGGCTGAGTGTTGTCGGGCTCGGGCAAGTCTTGCACCGCGTTCGCGCCGGACGCAAAACAGTTCCACTGATTGTCGTCGGTGATACCAAAGTCATCGGCGCCGCCGATTGCGGTGTAGTTCGGCTCGCTCGGGTTGCCGGTGGCGTAGTAGCTGATGGCCTGATTGCCTGCGGCCAAGTAGCCGTTGATCTTGGGCGCGTACGCAGAGCCCAAGATGGCTTGCGTCGACTTGTTCTCCAACATGATGATGAAGATGTGGTCGTAGCGCGGGATGGCTTCGATGTTGAAAGCGGCCTGTTCCGCCTGCGCAAACGTGATCGCGGGGCGCGTGTCGGCGGCGGTCGGCGCGGTCGCTGCGGTGACGCCGGTCACGTTGTACAACTCCGGGTCGTTGCCGGGGACGGCCAGCGCGTCCGGGTATTTGTCGCCGCGGTCCAGCTTGGTGATCGCGTATTGAAAGCGCTCGCTGAGGATGTTCGCCTCGCGCGACACCACCGAGCGCTCGCCGGAGGGCAGCGTGTTGACATCGCTGAGCACGTCAGCCGCGCTCACCACGTCTAGGCCCAGGCTGACGCGAGTCGCCAGGTTCTGCTTTTCTGCGGCGTAGGTGGTGCTGTTTGCTTCGGTCAAACGCACGACCTCGGTCGAGAGCGGGCTGAGCACCACGTTCTGGCCTTGTTCGGTGACCTGCGCGAGTGAAGCGCGGAACACGTTGCGCGACGGATTGGCCTTGTTGTTGGC
>DATHOI010000639.1:0-4509 GCA_035485095.1 Polyangiaceae bacterium
ATCCATCGCCAAAGCCATGGGCGTGGCCGGCAGAACCCCGGCCGTCTGCTGCGTAAAGTCCTTGAAAGGCAGGGGCAAAATGGTGATGGGGCGGCCCAGGAGCGCACCGGTGACCGTGGGGATGCCCAAGTAGACGAAGCCAAAGATCAGCCCGACGACGGAGCCAATCGAGAACACGCGCCAGCGCCACGACTCTGGCTTGGCGCTGGCATCAGTGCTGTTGGCCGAGTCAGCGACGCCTTCGTCGTCTTGTTCTTCGGAGAGCGCGAGCACGCCTTGCGCGCCGACTGGTGCCATTGGAAATGGCAGTTTCTCGATGTCGCTCGTCAGTCGAAATAGCCCGTAGCCGAGCACCATGTTGTCGAGACGGCCGATCACCATCGTGAACACGACCAGAGTCAACGCTGGGATCCATTCGCGCATGAAGAGCGAGCGGTGCTCGAGCACGCCCGGGCCGTTCGGGACTACCCAGCTCGGGATGCGCGAGGCGATGCCGGCCGCGTGCGCCGCGTCCGACTGCACGAAGAACTGCGACCACAGCGCGCCCAAGCCGCCGTAGAACTGGCCTTGCGCCATGGAAGCGGTGATCATGATCGCGCCGGCGAGATAAAATAGCGTGAAGATTTCGGCCTTTTTCAGCCTCTTGTTGGCGCGCCGCGCGACCTCGATGAACAAGATGACGGTCACCCACTGCGCCGCGGGGCCGACGGACAGACCGCCGATCAGCGTCATGTAGATCGAGCCGGGCACCATGAGCAGCGCGACGAACAGCGCGCCGATGAACGCAGTCCAGCTGAAGCCGTCCTCGAACGTCTTCGGCGGCTCCATCAGCGCACGAAACTCTTCGAGCTCGTGATCCGCCGCCGCGCGCCGCTTGAAAGCGCTCTTGCTCAGGTTGAACGCCATCTGCTCACGCCGCTTCCGCGTCCCCCAAGACTTGCAGCGTCTCCAAACGATAGCCCTCGATGGTTTCGTTCGACAGCGTGCGCCAGAGCAGGAACTGACGGCGGAGCGCCTTCAAGAATACTTTGTTTTGACGCCGCCAATCCGGGACGGTGCCGCTCGTGCGAGTGATGCGGAGGGCAATTTCGTCTACACCCGGGATCTCCGAAGGCAAGGCGTTCAAAACGAGCTCTTGAGTGACACCCAGATCGAACGGCGCGAGCGCGAGATCTACCGATAATTCTAGGCGTTCTGCGGCGGTCTTCCGGATGCGCGTGTTGGAGGCCGCAAAACCTCCGATGCCCGCATCGTCATGGCGGCGGAAATGCTCGGCCAAGAAGCTCACCATGCCCGTGATGTCATAGGCCGAAACGGTGAACGGGAAGGTGAGCGAGAGCACGTCGCCCTCGGGCTCGGGCACGCGGAACGAGCGCGCGAGACCGGGGTTGGCACTGCGTGACGCGCGTACCGCCGGATACACCGCTGAGATCAGCACGGTCAACATCACCAGCGCGATCGCAAACAACGAATTCGTCGAGGAGTAGTTGATCCCCGGCGGATCGATGAGGCCGCGACGCGCCAGCAAGTCCGCGCACAACCCGACCAATTCAGCCAAGAGTTGGCCCCCCATCCCGCCGACGACCGCATACACGGACGCTTCGGCGAAGAACAACACCCCGACGTGCGCTGGCGACAAGCCAAGCGCGGAGAACGTGTAGATTTCCTTCTCGCGGTCGCTGATCGAGCCGAGCAGCGTGCCAAAGATGATGAGGCCGCCCAGCGCAAGCGGCACGAACAAACCAAACCCGGCTGAAACATCGGTCAGAACGGTGAATACCAGGCGTTCCACGCCCTGCGTGCTGGACGCCCAAACCGGCATCGCCACCATTTCCGAAAGCCGCCGGCCGAGCTCTGCAGAGTCGACGCCCGCGCCCGGGTAGACGTTGAGCGCGCGCAGGTCTCCGCCGAGCTCCTGCACGAACTCCGGCGACGCCACCGCGACCTGGTCGCTCGCCAGGTGCACGACGTTCGTGACCGCTTCGTCATTCAATACCGCGTTCGCCGCTGCCGCCGCTTTGGCGTCCGTGCCTTGACCGAGCAGGCCAGGATCCGGATTGATTGGCAAGACGGACTCGCCGTCGAGCTGGCGCAAGCGTTGCAAACGGCCCGCATCGAAAGTGCCGGCGAAGCGCGCCTCGCGTCCGTTGAGACGAACACGGTCTCCCACGTGCAACTTGAGCACGTCGCTGACCACCGCGGGCAGGAACACGCCGCTGTCGCGCAACTGAGCCTGCTGATCGAGGAGGGCTCCGCCGCCGAGCGCGGCCGACAACTCCGGCCACCGGGCGAGCTCCTCGCCGGACGCGCTGATCACGGCGTCGATGTTCAGCGCCGCGCCCGAATCTGGCCGCGCCACGCTAAAACGGCTCGGATCGTTGCTCTCGTGAACCCGCCAATATTCGGGCGTGATCGCGCCACCCTTGCCCTCGGTGCCGCGCGCCAAATCCAGCACAGCCGGGAGGACGGCGGAATAGTCGAGTCGACGCAGTAACAGGGCGCTCTTGGTCGATGGATCTTTTGGACCCTGATACACCGCACGGACACCCAGCGTGCGCGAGAACGAAGCGAAGCATAGAATCGTGAACGTGAGCATGACCACGGTGACCGCGGTCAGCGCGGTGCGCGCTGGCCGCCGCCGCATAGTGGACACACCCATGGCAATGGCCGCCAGCATCGTACCCGCGCGCGACACTTCGAGGTCGTGGCTCTGCCCGCCTTGACCTTGCATCGCGTGGAGCTCGGCTCGAAATTTTCGAATCACGATGTTCGTCACCATGCCGGAGAGCAGCACCAACCCGAACGCGAGCAGGATGATGATCGGCGTCGACGCAATGGCAAAGCCTGGGTGGAGCAGGTACAAGGCGCCGAAGGTAGCCAAGAAACAGCCGCTAAATCCGGCTATTTGGCCGTAAATCGTGGTCGCGCCCAGAAGCAACCGCTCGAGCGCGAAAGAAAACGGAATCGCGAGCAGCAAGAGCAACACGACCGCGTGCACGAGGTCGTCCATTGCCGAACGCAGCGGGCTGTAGACTCGCTGTGAGAGCGCAGCGCTCCGCAAAAGACCTGCCTCCTCACCGGAGGCGGTCGGCGAATTCTTGGCACGCGCCTGGGCCAGCTTGGCGCGCGCGTGTAGGATCTCCAGATCCGCACTCGTGACGCCGCGCGCGCGAAGTGTCGACAAGCGGCGCTCGTTGAGGTTCCACAGATCACGCGCCACGATCCGATTGAGCCGGGCGCCGGGCTCGAGCTCACTCGGTGCGACGCCAACACCGAAGCTGGCGCCGGCGTCGAATGGCCCGAGCACGACCGGACCAAATGGCTGAAACAACTTCAGCCGGTAGTCGATGACCTGTTCCGACACGTACACGAAGCCGTGATTGTCGAGCTGACCCCAGAGCGCCCGATTGTCGCGAAACGGCGAATCCGCCGACGCTTTGAGCACTTCGAGCAGCTCCGGGTCGGTCTCCCGAATCGGTAGCGTCGTCCAACTGTAGCCGGTGCCGCTGAACAGATTGACGCGCATCGCCTCGCTGAGTTTCTGGGTCTGCTGCTCCTGGGTGGAGATGGCCGTGAGCGCACCGCGTGAGTCGAAGAGCGCGCCGATCGTCATCGCCTCGGTGTACATGTCCTCGCGCAGGCCGATGCTACGAAAGCGACCGTGCTCGTCGACTGCTTCGAGTGCGCTCGGCTCGTAGTCTCGACTGCGATTGGCGCCCTTTCGCGACGTCCATGCTTTGGCTGGCGTGCCTCTGTCACCCGGCCAAACGGCGAGCAGCGCGCCGGACGCGGGACGGTCCTCGCTGAGGGTGCCAGTCACCTGCAGGCCGACGTAGTCGCCGCTCGACTCGCCGTCCGTGAAGTGCGGATACTTGCTGGTCGCAAAGGCTTTGAACACGCGCGGCAGCGACAAGTCCGCGCTGTCTCCAGCACGACGCAGCAACTCCGTGCCTGCCAGTGCCTGTTGACGAAGGGTTCGCCAATCGAGCGCTGAAACGGTGTCGCTCGGCTGCCCGTCACGAGGCCGGCTGTCGTAGCCGGTCATCAGAGAGAGGTTGTAAATGCCATAACTTCCCGCGACAGCAGCGGACGACTCGAATTGCCCTGTCGCAAAGCTCAGGCCGAGCGCTGGGTCGTCGAGGGTCCGCGCATCGAGACCGGTTAGGGCGCTGCCGCGCTTGGCCGAAGCCGAGAGCGCGTTGAGCACGCGGCCGTAGTAGCCGGGCAAGTCACCCTCAGGCTTCGGTGGGCGAAACTCGAACAGCAAGTTCGAGTAGTCACCGACCACGGCGCCCCACGTCGCCCCGTCACCCGAAAAATCATACGCGGCGTGAAGCACGACCCATTCCGGGCGCTCCTCGCCTTGTTGCTCGTCGCTCAGCGCGCGACGCAGCTCCACTCGCTCGACGTCCCCTGCCACGAGCCGTGACAGCTCGACCGAACGGCGCTGAAAGCGGCCGCGCACACGCGCCTCGAGCTCGGCAAATTGTGGCTCGAAGCTCGAAGCGC
>DATHOI010000640.1:0-5224 GCA_035485095.1 Polyangiaceae bacterium
GGCGTTCCCGGCGCTCTCGCTGATCCACACGGATGGCGGCTACGAGCAGACGTTGTCTAGCGACGCCGCGGACGTTCCAGGCGTCAACGGCTCGTTCGGTGACGTGGTCTCTGGCCCGCACGCCGTGGCCTTCACGCCCGACGGCAAGTACCTGTTGATGGTCGACGCGAACAGCGAGGACGTCATGATCGTCGACGCCGCGCGACGCGGTGAGAGCTCCCTGGTTCGGCCGCTGCCGGGCAAGATGCCTGAAGGCATCGTGGTCTCGCGCGACGGTCAGTTTGCCTACGTGGACGAACGCATCTCGACGGACGTTGCCATCTTGCGTCTCGATAGCTCGAGCGGCACCTTGGCGGCGACTGTCGACGGTCCGCCCATTGTGCGCCTCGCCAGCGACCCGATGCCCGCGAACCTGCGGCTCGGGCAACAGCTGTTCAACTCGGCCAACAGCAGTGAATACCCGCTGACCACCGATCACTGGATCGCCTGCGCGACGTGTCACATGGAAGGCCGAAGCGACGCCGTCACCTGGAAGTTTGCGCAAGGGCCGCGCGACACGCCGACGAACGCGGGCGGCGTGCTCGGTACGGGCTTTCTGTTTCGCACGGCAGACCGCACCAAGGTGCAAGACTACTGGCACACGATCAACGTGGAGCAGGGCGGCCGCTTCGATCCAACGGCGCAAAGCGCACTGCTCGATTCCCTGACGGCGTACGTCAATTTGGCGCTGCCTGCGCCCATCCCGCCGACGACCGACGCGGCACTCGTGGCTCAAGGCCAGCAGGTCTTCAATGCTTCGGGCTGCCCTTCTTGCCACTCCGGTCCGCGCTTCACGGACTCTGGCAGCGGCAATCCGACACTCGATCTCAGCGGTCCCATCTTGCTGCACGACGTCGGGACTTGCGTCACCTCGGGTGCGTTTCCCGACGTTGCGCATCAGGACGTGGACGGCAACGACCGAGCTGCTTGCGCGTTCGATACGCCGTCCCTCACTGGCATCGCGTCGACGCCGCCGTACCTGCACGATGGCAGCGCCGCTACGATCAGTGATGCCGTCCAGCGCATGCCGAACCCGCCCGCTTCAGCTTCAGACTTGAACGCATTGGTCGAGTACCTGCGCTCGCTTTGACTTCTCGAATTATACGCCCCCAAATGAAAAACCTACCCCCGAACGCACACGTCATCGTCGCTTTGAGCCTGCTGGGTCTCGTCGGTTGTTCCTCGTCGTCGCCAGCGAAGGCCAGTTGCACCGCGGAGTTCGGCGGCAACAGCTCAGGGTCGGTGAATTTGCCCGCAAATTGCGGTGTCATCAGCCTCGCGACCGACTCGACCGGCTCGACCGACGCGGGCGCCGATTCCGATGCTGGCGCGCCGAGTGGCTACACTCTAAACCTGATCGCGAGCACCCAAGCCATCGCCCAACTGAAGGTCTCGATCAACCTTGGCTCGTCACCCGCGGCCGGCTCGTTTTCTTCCGAGAACGTGAGCAGTTGGAGCGCAACGGGCATCAGCACGGACGGTTCCAATTGCGTGTACAGCGCCGGTCCCGAGTTCGTCCCCGTCGGCAGCTTTACGCTGACGCTGAGCTCGGTCGACGTGCCCGTCAGCGGGTCAGGCGAAGCACACGGCACGCTCGACCTGACCGCTTACGTTCACGCGCCGCCCGCCACAAGTTGTGGCATCGGGAACGTCGAGGACGTCGTCTTCGATTTCTGATTCAGCCTCGCGCCCGGTCCAGCTCAGCCTCGAAGCTGCGCCCGCAGCGCATGTCACCGCTTGTTCAAGCCGTGCTCTTCGCGGGCGGCAGTATTGCGCGCTTCGGCGCGCTGCGCCGCGGGCCGCTCGGCAAGCCGCTCCGCATAGGCGGTGAAGGCCGGGCGTGGCTCTATCAGCTTGAAGGCGAGCATGAAGCGCACCGTCCCGCCGAAGATGACGTCCGCCATCGAGAACGTGTCGCCGAGGACGAACGCGCGACCGCTGATCGCGCTCTCCATCGCCGACAGCATCGCTTCGTGAGAGCCCCAGCCGGCTTGCACCGGCTTGAACGCCCAGCCCTCGGCCTTCGCCAAGGCTCCGGGCTCGATCACCGACGGTGCGAACAGAGACCAGCGCAGATAGGCGCCGCGCGCCGGATCGTCGACACGTGGAGCCAAGCGGCCGTAAGCGTGACGATCCGCCAAGTACAGCCCGATGGCCGCTGACTCGGTGACCACTACGTCGCCGTCGGTGAGGATGGGAAGCTTGCCCATCGGGTTCAGTGCCACGAGCTCTGGCGCTTTCTGCGCGCCCGTCATGATGTCCACGTGTCGAAGCTCGTAGGGCACTCCGACCTCCTCGAGCATCCAAACCGCCACTGACGCGCGCGAGAACGGGTGATGATAGAGAACGATGGACATGAACCGGGCCTTTCTTGAGCGGGAAGGTTAAACCGCGAAGGAAGGCTTGCCAACGTGGCAGTGGGCGAGCGCGTGGCCCGCCCACTCCCCGGGTCTCGTCACGGTGCGCCGGCGGCTCCTCCGTCTGGGCCCGTCCCCGAGGAACCGCCCGCGGCGCTCATCATGCACCACGGCTCGGTGGGGTCCTTCGCACACAAGCCCGCGCAGAAGGGTTGCGTGGAATCCGCCAGGCAGATCGAGATGTCTCCGCCGTTGCAACCCGTCTGACACCAAGGGTTACTGCTCGTGCCGTTGGTCGGACAGCAGTAGTTCTCGGGGCAATTCATGGGCTGTTGACAGGAGAGACCGGAGCCGCACTCGTCGTCATGGTTGGCGACGAGCGCGGGGTTACAGCGGTCGCCCTCGTCACCTTGGTGGCAAGCGGGAAGCGAGAGCGTCACGCCAGTGGCGAGCACGAGCGCGATCAGAGTTCGTACGACATGATGTTTCATTGCAAGTACTCCTGTCTTAGAAGCGCACGAGCAAGCTCGCGATGCCGCGGGTATCGTTTTGGGAGAGGTCAGGACGCCAGCCGGCCGGTACCGCTGTCGTGATGTAGCCGTCCGGCGACGTGACACCGCCGTGACCTGCGAAGTACGGCACGCTGGCGTGGCGATGGTTGAACTCCAAGCCAATCGTCACCTGCTCGTCAGGCATGTATTGGAAGCCTGCTTCGTAGTCGTAGGCGTCGAACTGCGAGCCCAGGCTTTGGTCGTAGGGTTTCGTCGCAGCCGTGTAGCTCGCGCCCTGAAGGCTGGTCGGCGCCGGTAAGCTGGAGGCCTCGCCGGTCGGTGCCAAAACCAGGTAGCGCCCGGGATTGTGCATCATGCCACCGCCGAAAGTGAACGCGAGGTGCTCCGTGATCCAGGTGCGGTCGTAGGCCATCCAGCTTGCGAACTGTTGGGTACAGGGGGTCGCGTTGGTGCAGTTGCCCTCCGTGCCCTTGCCGCCCCAGGGAGTGGCGCCGTCTCCGTGCTCGCCGCCGAAATCACCGGTGATGGTGAAAGCCATGCGCTTCACCGGCGCGCTCTCGGTCTTCGCTTCGAAGTACTTCACTTGCAAGCTGTTGTCCGTGTGGAAGCGAACGCGCCCAGGGCTGTCTTGTACGTCCCAGCCCATGTAGTTGTTCGACACGAAGGAGACGTAGTCGACGGGGCGCCACAACAACGAGGCGCCGAAGCCTGGCCGCTCGTTGAACGTGCCGTAGGACTGCCAGCCGTTGATCAGCCACGGCTCGATCTTGAATTTGTCGCTGGTGAAGACCTGGAGTCGAATACCGTTGAAGAACCAGGGCGTGTTGTCCGAGGTGAACGACGGCAAGTACATCCAGTTTTCGGCGTTGTCGTAGGAGAACAAGCCGATATAGGACATGAAAATACCAGCGTCCAAATTGATGCCGTTCAACGCATTGAAGTGGTACCCACCATAGGCTTCACTGACGTAACGTAGGGCGGTTTGCAGATCGAACTGACCGCGGTATGTACTGAAATCATTGCGTGGCACGAGCGTCGAACGGACACCGAATTGCGTCATGATGCGACCGCGCGCGTTCTCGTAGTGGAAGTCACCGCCGAAACCCATGAAGGCCAGCGTGAACTCCTGGTTGCGCGACAGCGCCGTCGATCCGACTACCGTATTGTCAATCGGATGATTCAAAGACGACGTGTAATTCACGTCGAATAGAATTTCAGGAGTGAAGTAGGGGGTATCGAGGACCGACTTGTGTTGACGACTATTGCCTTCCAGCCAGGTGAAATCACCGAACGCGAATGGCTCGGCGGGCTTGTCCTCTGCGGGTGGTGCTACGCCAGCCTCCAAATTCGGTGGCGGCGTGGGCGCCGCTGCTGGCGCGGGTGGAGGCGCTGCAGGCGGAGGTGCCGCAACGGGTGCGGGCGGCGGTGCAGCAGCCGCTGCCGGCGGCACGGCTGCATCGCCCGCTGGTGGCGGCGCATCCTGCGCGTAAAGCGAGAGCGGAGCACACAGTATGCCTCCGCTGAGACCGAGTGAAATCAGGCGAGCCAACCCTCGCGGGTGGCGATGACTATTCATTGGGAAGATCCTCCGTAGGTGCAGGAGACAGCCGTCCCGAACGTAGCTACGGAGATCTAAAGTAGGTCGAAAGATTGAGGCTGTCGGTCTATCGATTTCCTAAGAACGCACAGAGTGAGTCCTGTCGCCAACGACGGACTACACAGCTGAGCTCCTCAGAAGATTCCCGATTTCTATTTCATTCGAAACATCATCGATCCTCGCCCGAAAATATTTAGGTTCGCGGACTCGATATTTGGGCTTTCTTTAGGGTCCGCGAACTAGCGTGGACGGGGAAACGACCCTGGGCACAATGAAGGACGACTCGGGCCTATCGAATCTCGACGCGGGTGCGGCTGACCAAGCTGACATGTCTCGGCCCCCGGACCAGCTGCTGGTCTGTGTCGGCTCTCGGGTCGACTGCGAGCACGTGATACGCGCTGCGAAGGAGCTGGCGACTACACTAAAGAGTGATTGGATAGCCATTCACGTCGAGACGCCCGCGCCCTTGCGCTCGAATACCGACCGCAGGTCGGTCGCCCATAATATGGCGCTCGCTGAACGGCTCGGCGCGGAGACCGTACGTCTCGTCGGTCTCGACGCGGCAGAGGAGGTCCTGCGCTATGCGCGTGAACGCGGCGTCGACAAGGTCGTCGTCGGGCGACCTCCCGGGCGTCGTTTTTTGGCGAATCTGCGGAGAAACTTCTTGCTGCGACTAGTCAGCAGGAGCCGCGGGCTGGCCGTGCATGTCGTCTCGGGCG
>DATHOI010000641.1:0-3374 GCA_035485095.1 Polyangiaceae bacterium
CACACGTCATCCACGCCTGCTCCTGATTTCAAATTCGTGAACACGAACGGCTTGTGGCCGCGCATGCGGCGCGCGTCGCGGTCCATCACCTCGAGCGAGGCACCGACGTGCGGCGCGAGGTCGGTCTTGTTGATGATCAACAGATCACTCTTGGTGATCCCGGG
Source organism: Polyangiaceae bacterium (assembly GCA_035485095.1). Lineage (GTDB taxonomy): Bacteria > Myxococcota_A > Polyangia > Polyangiales > Polyangiaceae > PMG-095. The sequence goes on from DATHOI010000641.1 coordinate 165, forward strand.
GCCCCCTTTGCGCGGGATCTTGTCGCCCGCGGAGACGTCGATCACGTAGAGGGTCAGATCCGATAGTTCAGGGCTGAAAGTCGCAGCAAGATTGTCACCACCGCTCTCGATGATCACCAAATCGAGGTGCTCGAATTTGCGATTCAGCGCGGCCACTGCTTCCAAGTTGATCGAGGCGTCCTCGCGGATCGCGGTGTGCGGACAGCCCCCGGTTTCGACCCCGACGATGCGGTCCTCCGAGAGCGCTCCGCTCCTCACCAAGAAGTCCGCATCCTCACGGGTGTAGATGTCATTGGTGACCACGGCGATCTGGTAGCGGTCACGCAGCCGCTTGCACAACGTGTCGACGAGCGCGGTTTTGCCCGAGCCCACCGGGCCACCTACGCCGAGTCGAAGCGCGGGTTTCTCGTGCGGCACGGGGCGTTCTAGTGAGTTAGTCATGGCGTTTCCTTCCCTTTCGATCCGGTTACGAACGGAACAACCGGCTGTAGGTCGTTTCATGGAGCGCGCTCGCGATGGCCAGGCCTGGCGCGAGAAAGCCTGCGGACTCACAAGGCACAGCGAGCCCACGGCTGACTGCGGCAGGCAACTCGACCAGCACCCGCGAAAGCAAGCGTTGCGCGGCGATGTGTCCGATCGGTACGAGGCGTGTCGCCGCCGCGACTTGGTTCTCGAGCCAAGAGAACAGGAAACCGAGCGCCGCGCCCTGAGCTGGGAGCGCGAAGTGCACCGCAGCCAAGCTGAGCAGCGTCACGAACGTCGCGTCCGCGTCGGCGATCCACGGCTCGGCCTGCTCGATACCCAAGCCGTAGAGCACGCGAGCCAACGCGGCTCCGAGCTGACGATCTTCGGCACCGAGCTCGGCGGACTCACGACAGGCATGCAAAAATTGACTGAGTGAACGCACTCGCGGAAAATCTTCGAGCGACCAAGCGGTGTGCAGCGCCGCCAAGACGGGCACGTCCAACCGAGGCAGCACCTCCGTCACGACACCCTTGATCCAAGTCGCGGCGCTCGCCTCGTCATGCACCCAACCGAGCTCGACCGCTTGTTCGAGCCCTTGCGAATAGGCGAACGCACCAATTGGCAAGGTGGGGCTCGCGAGCTGCAGCAGCCGCAAGAAGGCGAGCTCGGAGAGCTCGAGCGGTGCTTCCGCAACTTCGGGGAGGAGCGACGATGCCACGCTGCTAAGCCGTATCTGTCCGCGTGCGGAGCGCCGGCTCATGCGCAGGACCGTGAGCGTGCGGAGCATGCGCTCGCAGTGCCTCGCTGTCTCGCTGCGCATGACTATGACCGTGCTCGCCTCGCCCGCCGTACGCTCCAGACTCCGGCTCGAACCGCTCCACGGCAAAGCCGACCTGAAAACCGAGCGCGCGCACCATGTCGTCGAGCACATGGTCGTGCAGGTAGGCCAAACGCAGCGCCTCGATTTGCACCGGAATGTGACGATTGCCCAGGTGATAGGCCGCGCGCATCAAATCCAGCGATTCCGTGCAGGTGACGATCGAGAGGCCCTCACGCGCGGCCTCGACGACCACGACCACGCCGTCATCAGCCAACAAGCGATCCCCGTGACGCAGCCCGTTGCCGCGCTCGAGCAGCAGCGCAGCCTCCGTACCGTCGTCTAGCTTGAGCAGGCCGCGCGATTTCTGACGGCCGGCGTGATCGAGGGTAACCGCGACTTGGGCGGGTGCATGATTCGTGATCTTCTCCAGAATTTTTCGCACCATGGCCACCTTTCGCGAGAGGGTTCAGAACAAAAAATAGCGTTGGGCGAGCGGCAGTACACTCGCCGGCTCACAGGTCAAGAGCTTGCCGTCCGCGCGGACCTCATACGTCTGCGAGTCGACCTCGATGACCGGCAGCGCGTTGTTGTGAATCAAGTCCGCCTTCTTGATGCTCCGTGTGCCGCGCACGACGACCGCGCGTTTCCGCATCCCCACGCGCCGCACCACGTCATCTTCGAGGGCGGCGGCGGACACGAAGCTCACGCTCGTCGCGTGGCGCGCTTCGCCCAACGCGCCGAACATCGGTCGATAGTGGACGGGTTGCGGCGTCGGGATCGACGCGTTGGGGTCGCCCATGGGCGCGGCGACGATCATGCCGCCCTTGATGATGAGCCCCGGTTTGGCGCCGAAGAACATCGGGTTCCAGAGCACGATATCGGCCATTTTCCCGACTTCAATCGATCCGACTTCGTGAGCGATGCCGTGCGTCAATGCGGGGTTGATCGTGTATTTGGCGAGGTAGCGCTTGATTCGGAAGTTGTCATGCTCGGTTGGGTCTTCGGGCAAGCTGCCGCGCTGTACCTTCATCTTGTGAGCGGTTTGCCAGGTGCGCGTGATCACCTCGCCGACGCGGCCCATCGCCTGCGAGTCCGAGGAGATCATGCTGAACGCGCCGAGGTCGTGCAAGATGTCCTCCGCCGCGATCGTCTCGCGACGAATGCGAGACTCGGCAAACGCGACGTCTTCGGGGATGTCCGGGTCTAGGTGATGACAGACCATGAGCATGTCCAAATGCTCGTCGATCGTATTGACGGTATACGGCCGCGTCGGGTTCGTCGAAGACGGCAGTACGTTCGGTTGACCACATGATTTGATGATGTCCGGAGCGTGCCCGCCGCCCGCGCCTTCGGTGTGGTAGGCGTGAATCGAGCGCCCCTTGAAAGCGGCGAACGTGTCCTCCACGAAGCCGGACTCGTTCAGTGTGTCCGTGTGGATCGCCACTTGAACGTCCAAGCGCTCGGCAACGGACAAGCAATTGTCGATCGCGGCCGGCGTCGTGCCCCAATCTTCGTGCAACTTGAAACCCATCGCGCCGGCTCGCGCTTGCACCTCCAATGCTTCAGGCAGGCTGGTGTTGCCCTTACCCAAAAAGCCCAGGTTCATGGGCAGTGCATCAGCCGCCTGCAGCATGCGCTCGATGTGCCAAGGGCCCGGCGTGCAGGTGGTGGCGTTGGTACCGGCAGCAGGACCAGTGCCCCCGCCGATCATCGTGGTGACGCCGCTCATGAGCGCGTCTTCAATCTGCTGCGGGCAGATGAAGTGGATGTGCGAATCGATGCCGGCGGGCGTCGCGATCAATCCTTCTCCCGCGATCACCTCGGTGCCCGGACCAATCACGATATCGACGCCGGGTTGCACGTCGGGATTGCCAGCTTTGCCGATGCCGACGATGCGCCCGTGACGGATACCAATGTCGGCCTTG
>DATHOI010000642.1:0-16712 GCA_035485095.1 Polyangiaceae bacterium
TACGACGAAATCATGAAACGCGCCAAGGACGCCGACGCGCCGGAAGAAAAATCGCTGCCTGCACCGAACGCCGAGAACCCGACGCGCGGACCAGCCAACGCGCCCGTCGTGATCCACGAGTTCGCTGATTTTCAATGCCCGTTCTGCGGTCGCGTGGAGTCGACCTTGACCGAGCTCGACAAGGCGTTCCCGGGCAAACTGCGTTTCGTCTGGCACGACTACCCGCTGCCGTTCCACGAGCACGCGCGCCCAGCCGCAATCGTGGCCCGCGAGGCACGCACGGAAAAGGGCGACGCTGCGTTCTGGAAAATCCACGACCTCATGTTCCGTGATCAGCAGGACGAAAACGCCCTGTCGCCCGAGAAATTTGCCAGATATGCGAGCGATCTCGGCCTCGACTCGGCGCGTCTCCAGGCAGCGCAGAGCGACGGTCGTTACAACGCGCTCCTCGCGCATGACCAAGCCATGGCCGACACGGCGAAGATCAACGGCACCCCTGCGTTCGTGATCAACGGCTACTTCTTGTCCGGTGCCCAGCCGCTCAGCGCCTTCAAACGGATCGTGCGCTACGCCCTGTTGCACCCCAAACAAAAGCCAAGCAGCGCGGCGATCGCGAAGTAGCTCAAAGCATCACGCCGGCGACGCATGCCACGAGACACGTCGCCAGCAGGCCGCCGATCATGGCACGCAATGCGAGCCGCGAAATATCCGCGCGACGTTCTGGAGCGAGACCCGAGTAGCCGCCGATTTGAATGCCGATGCTGCCAAAGTTGGCAAAGCCGCACAGCGCGTAGGCGGTGATCACGCGCCCGCGTTCGGTCAGCCAATGCGGGTCTCGGGCCAACATTTCGGCCATGTGCGAATAAGCGACGAACTCGTTGAGCACGGTTTTTTGGCCCAATAGCTCGGCTACTTTGGTCACGTCCGAGCTCGGCACGCCCATCACCCAGGCGAGCGGCGCGAACACCCAGCTGAAGATGAGCTCGAGGCTCACTGGCCGACCGAGCAGGTGAGCGCCGAGGTAGCCGAGCGCCGCGTTGACCATGGCTGTTAGGGCCAAGAACACGATCAACATGCCAGCCACATTGACCGCGAGCCGGACGCCGTCACTGGCACCCTGCGCGATCGCGTCCAGCACGTTCTCGCTCGAGTTCGGAATGTTGACTCGCGCTTCGCGCGTGTGATCGATGTCGGCCGCTTCAGGCAACATCAGTTTTGCGATCACGAGTGAGGCCGGTGCGCTCATTACGCTGCATGCGATCAAGTGGCCGGCGATGCCGGGCACGGACGGGCCCAGCATCGCCACGTAGGCCGCGAGCACGCCGCCCGCGGTCGTGGCGAAGCCGGCGACCATGCAGGCATTGAGCTCGGAGACCGTCATTTTGGCCAAATAGGGCCGAATCACCAATGGGGCTTCGGTCTGCCCAACGAACACGTCGGCGACAGTCGAAAAGCTCTCCGCGCCGCTCGTCCCGAGCACGCGCGACAAGAGCCGCCCCATGCTCTCGATCACGAGCGGCATCACCCGCAGATGATAGAGCAGCGACATCAGCGCCGAGAAAAACAGGATCGTCGGCAATACCTGGAACGCGAAGATCATCCCAAACGAGCCGGGATCCGTCGCCAAGCGACCGAACACGAAGCCCGCCCCGTCTCGGCTGAACGCGAGCAAGCGATCGACCGCGTCGTTGCCCAACAGGAACAGGCGATTGGCTGGCGTGCGCAATACGACCAGCGCAAACACCAGCAGCATCAATAGACCAACGCCCACGGTGCGGAGGCGTACGAGCTGCCGGCGCTCGCGCGGACACAGCGCGAACGCGAGCGCCATCATGACTAGCATCCCGAATGCGCTGATGATCCGTTCGCGCATTCAGAACCGCACTACTTCGTTTTCGACTTGTCGAGCGACGCCGTCCCGAGCAACTCGGGCAGCGGGCTCGACCCTTGACCCAGCCGCGCCACGCTCTCGAGATGGTGCATCAGAAAATTGCGGTTGTCGGTGATCGACAGGTTCTGCATTTCGAGCGCGCCGATGCGATCGGCCGGAGAAAATGCCGGATCCTCGACTCTTTCCATGGATAGCTTCTCGGGCGCGTAGGCCATGTACTCGGCCTTGGTCTCCAGGATCGAGTAGTCGTCGCCGCGCCGGAGCTGCACCGTCACGCTACCACTGACACTCGGCGCGACCCAGCGCGTCAGGCCGTCTTTGAGCATCATGGCCTCGGGGTCGAACCACTTGCCCTCGTACAACACGCGGCCCAAGCGGCGGCCGAGCGTGAAATATAAATCGAGGGTGTTCTCGTTGTGCACGGCGGAGAGCAAGCGTTCGAACACGATGTGCAAAAGCGCCATGCCGGGCGCTTCGTAAATGCCGCGGCTCTTGGCGTCGATCACGCGGTTTTCGATCTGGTCGCTCATACCGAGCCCGTGTCGCCCACCGACCCGGTTGGCTTCCAAAACCAAATCGATCAACGACGTGAAGCGCTTGCCATTGATGCTGACCGGGAAACCATTTTCGAATTCGACGGTGACGTCTTCCGCGGCGACGACCGTGTCGCTCTTCCAATGCGCCACGCCCATGATTGGCTGCACGATGTGCATGCCTTTGTTCAGGTGCTCGAGGTCTTTGGCTTCGTGCGTCGCGCCGAGTACGTTGGCGTCGGTGCTGTACGCCTTCTCGGTGCTCATCGTGTAGGGACGACCGATTTTCTTCAGGTATTCGCTCATCTCGGTACGGCCACCGAAGGCGTCCACGAATTTCTGATCGAGCCAGGGCTTGTAGATTTTCAGGTTCGGATTCGTCAGGATCCCGTACCGATAAAAGCGCTGGATGTCGTTACCCTTGTGGGTGCTGCCGTCGCCGAAGACGTGCACGTCGTCCTCGCGCATGGCGCGGATGATGGCCGTCGTGGTGACCGCGCGCCCGAGCGGCGTGGTGTTGAAGTACTTCTTGCCGCCGCTCGACAGATGGAACGCGCCGCATTGGATGGCAACGACACCTTCACGCGCCATCGCCTCGCGACAATCGACGAGTCGCGCTTCGACGGCGCCGTGCTGGAGCGCGATGGCCGGGATCGCGGCGGGATTGTCTTCGTCTGGCTGCGCGAGGTCGGCGGTGTAGGCGTACACCTTCATCCCGTTTTCGCTCAGCCAGGCAACGGCGCAGCGCGTGTCCAAGCCGCCTGAAAAGGCGATGCCGAGGCGAGTCCCGGCGGGCGGAAGCGTTCGGTAAATGCGACTCATGGCGCGCCCTAGCTAGCACGAGCCCGCCCGAGCGAACACCCGAGCGCAAGCCGCAGCCTTTACATCGCCATCGTGCCGGTGGGGACGGGCGTGCCAACGGTGACGACGACCGTCGTCGGTTTCAGGAGTGGTTTGGTGCCGCCCTCCTTTTGAACGCGGTCGTCACCCGTGTCCACGATTTCGATCGCGATTTCGAGGGCGATCGTATCAGCGCACACCATCATGCCCGGAGCGGGGGTCGTGCCAGCGTCGCCGGCATCCGCCGTGTCGCCGGCATCGGCGGGAGCGGTGTTGCCAGTAGCACCGGCGCAGGGCGCGGTGTCTGACGTACGGAAACCAAAGTCGATGCCCGTCAAACCGGCGATCACCGCGGGGATGTACGGCGCGCTGAGCGGGTCGTCATACGAGCGGTTCTGCACGTTGAACGCGTGATTTGCGTAGATGGGCAGCGGGTTGTCCATGCCCATGTCCATCGAGTTGAAGCCTCCCGGCAATGCCGCCGGCGGGTTCTTGATCAGGTTTTGGACGGTGGCGAAATCGACCGCCATCTCGTGCATGTCGTCGAATGTGAAGGTCCCGTGACGGCGCGATGAGTCACCGGCGCTCGCCGCGTCGAGCACGAAGTACTCATCGATGCCGGACAGGTTCGGTTCGAACTTTTGCTCTTGGGCGTCAGCGAGCTGCATGCCGGGGTAGTAGCGGCCGAACTCGTTCCACGGATCGACGAGGATCTCGACGTTGTGCTGGACGTTGTCGAGGTTCGACAGTGTCCAGGTGAGCTGCACCTTCACGTCGTCGGCGGTGATCCACGGCTCTCGTCCGTAGGGCTCTACTTTGTCTTTATTGAGTGCTGCTTGCGACGCGGGGTCCGGGGCCAAGATCGGAAACTGAAAGCCGCGCTTGACCTCGAACAACTCCGTTTCGCCATCATTGAAGATGGGCGCGACGCTCGGAGCCATACCCACCTCAGCGGGCGGCAGATTGATATCGGTATCCCCGGAGCCGCAGCCCAGCGCAAAGAGCGAACCCCCGAGCACGACAGCCAACGACACGAGCGTGGGGCTCAAAACCCCCGTCAAGGGGCGCACTGCCCCCGCCACGAGGCGCGAGTAACGGCCGATTTTTCGCATCATTTGGACTCGTTTCGCGGGGGACCCTGTAACCATGCCAAGCCCGTGCCACGTCGCGACGAGCGACTTGTACAGCTCACTTTTTCCCAGGCCGAAACGCGAATGGGAAGCTTGCGCCAGTGGGTTTGTCGGCCGTGGGAAATTGCAGGCGATTGAATTGGCGCAAGATGCAGCCTTCGACGTGGGCGTTATTGAGCGACGAGCCCGTGATGCTCGCACTCGCCACTGAGCCGCCGGGGCTAATGCTGAACGAGACACCCACACTCCCCTTGAGCGTCGGATCGTGCGCCGACGCGATCTCATAGCAAGCTTGGAAGGCGCCCTGGCGCGACATCACGACCCGCCGAATCTGTTCCGGCGAGAGACCTTGGCCCGGCGCGGCCGCGCCTTTGCCGGCGATCTTGTGCTCACCGCCGCCGTCGCCATTGCCGCTGCCGGAACCGTCGCCCTTGCCGTTGCCGCCCAGCCCGTTGCCACCCAAGCCTCGCCCGCCGGGACCGCCGGAGCCTGAACCGTAGCCGCCTCCCTTGCCCGGTCCCCAACCGGTGTCGAGCGTGCCCGATCCAAATGGCACACCGCCCGGCTGATCGCCGCCACCCGCATTGCCCGAGCCTTTGAGACCCGTGCCACTGCCTTGTCCGAGCACGATCTGATCGGAGCGCAGGCCGCCGAGCGCATCCGCGACCGAGCTGATCGTGCCGAGTGTCTTCTTCACCTCGTCGCCGACGTCGCTCGACAGCGCTTCGGACATCCCGCCGAGACCCGCGCGAATTTCGCCGGTCTGCTTGGTCTGATCCTCTTTGCCGTTTTTGCCGAGCTTGCCTTCGGCGCCTGCGATCTTCTTGCCGCCGCCTTGTTCTTTCTTGTCCTTGGCGCCCGGATCTTTGATGCCTTGGCCTTTGTCCTCCTCTTTACCCACTTCGGGTGGCGGCGGCGGTGTGTCCTCTTCCTTCAAGTTGAACTCCAGCTCGAGCTCTTGTTGGCTCGTGAGCTCGAGTGGCTTGGGAATGCCTTGCGGCGTCGTGATCGCCCAGATCAGCGCGAGACCACCGCCGACGGCGACCATCGCGAAGATGAACGAGAGAATCAGCGCCCAATCGGTGCGCTGGCGCAGGCGGATCAACGGGGCCGCGTGCGTGAACTGAAAGAAGACGCCGAAATTGCCGTACTGAATCAGGCCGTAGTCGCCAGCCACGATCGGAATCGGCGCGCCGGTCCGACCGAGCTCGGAGGGGTTCTCGCGGCGACCACGCAGCATGACCTCGCCACCCGTTGCGCCGCGCGCATCGAGCTCCCAACCCGCGCCCACGGCGCGCACCGGGAAATCCGAAACCAGCGAGCCGTCGGGCTTGGCGACGACGCTACCCTCGCCGTCACCGAGCTTCAGCGATTGCCCGGTATCGAGGTTCTGCACGGCGAGCACGGTCGTGCCCCACACGGCGGCGGTTCGAAGAACGATGGGAAGCGGCTGCGGAGTGCTCATCGAAAGGATGGATTGTTCCGGGTGTCGGAAAGCTCTCGCATGAACGAGCGGTGACCGAGCAACCCCGCGTCAAACTCAGCGCGCACGCGGCGCAAAAAGTAGATGATCTGCGGCGACTTCAAGCGGCTCTCGACCTCGATCGTGCCGAACTTGTAAGTCTTCATGCCTTCTTTGTTCTCTTTTACGGCGACCGGTGTCGCCGTACCGGAGGCGGCTTTGGTCGCGTTCGTGCCGGCAGCTTTGACGCCGGTCGGCTCACCCTTGTCCGGTTTGTCGACGGCTTTGTCGTCACTCGGTGCGGTGTCGCTCGCGGCGTCCGTGTCGGGGGTGTCCGCTTCCGGCTCGGGCTTTTTTGGATTTTTTTTTATTGGTTTGCGCGGAACGGCAGCGTGCGACTTCGGCTTCCCCTGAGCATGCGCAGCGCGAGGCGCGAGGCTCAGCGAGCACAGCGCCGCGCACAACGCGAAAAGCCCCACCACGGAAATCCGGCGCCTCATGACTCGAAACGAGCATAGCCGGCTCGCGAAGTGAGATCCACCGCGCGGGCTCGCTCGGCCCAGCGTTCGCTGCCGAAAACGCGCCGCGGATCACATGCACCCACAATCTGAGCAACCGCGCTCAGCTGCGTTCCGACAGGAATCCGCGCGCGTCCTCCAACCCAAAAACGCAGTCGCGCCAAAAGAAGGAGACCCATGTCGATCAGCGCCACCAGCAACTACATGAGCAACACCGACATCCTCGCGTGGATGGAGACGAAGACGGACGGCCTCTACGGTCAACTGCGCGACGAGATGAATGGCGCAGACACGAGCTCGGATGCCGAGGCTGCCCTGGACAAGATCAAGGCCGATCTCGCCAACACCAAGACCGACGGCAACAACAGCGCCGTGATTCACGATGAGGTAAACGACGCGCTCACTCGATACAAGGACGTTCCGGGAGTCGCCGATGTGCTCCAGCCCATCGCGGACAAGCTGAACGACCAGTACGGAACGTCAGACCCAGTGAACGTGATGCCCGGTCCAATGTCTATCTCCGGTGCAATCGTGTCCACATCCATTAATTCCGCATATGCCCAAGCGCACCCCAACGTTTCACTCGCTCAGGAGATTGGGCCGAAGCAGTTCGCGATTGCGTCCGATGATGTCGATGCTTGGACCAAAAACATCGACGGCACGCTGACGAACCTCGGCAGCAAGGATCAGCTGAGCCTGATCGACATCCAAGAGGTCAACAGCGAGCTCAACCAAGCCAAACAGACCGCGTCCGCCCTGATGGACGCGGCAGACAAGAGCGCGACTGCGATCATCGAGCACATCAGCTGACCGCGGGAGAGCACCATGTCGAGCTCCACAACGAACATCGCGTGCACGACCAGCACGCCCGCAGCTGATTCGTCGCCGACACAGCTCAGCGATGCCTGCGCACTGCTCGCGTTGCTGGTCCGCAATCAAAGCACGTCGCAAAGCTCGTCCAGAACCAACGTGGACTTGGACGTCAAGCACATGCAGGAGCTCAAGCAACAGCTCAGTGACGCGATCCAGAAGGCGAAAGACGCCGCTGATCATTCAGGGTTCTTTGGTTTTCTGAGTAGCGTTTTCGGTAGTGACGTGACGCAAATTGCCGGCGCGGTCGCGGCCGTCGCGGCGACGATCGCAACGGGCGGCGCCGCGGGCCCGCTGATCTTGATGGCGCTCTCGGTCGCGCTCGAAGAGGCCGCAAAAGAAGGCGCCAAGCTCGGGCTCGACCCCAAGATCTGCATGGCCATCGGGCTGGCATCCGCGGCACTGGGCATGCTGGGCGGCGGTGGCGGTACGGGCGCAGCAGCAAGCACCCTCGCCAGCGCCATGCGCGACGTGGAGCTGGGGGCAAATGTCGCGCAAGGCGGCGCCGGTATCGCGGGCGGCGTCCTCGGCTACGTCGCCGGTCACTACCAAGCCAAGCAGCTCGACTATCAGGCCGATGCAACCGGCTATCAAGCGCGAGACGACGCGACGAACATGGACCTCGATTCTGCGATCGCACTGCTCCAACAGTCACTACACGCCGAACAGCGCGAAACGACGACCACCAGCGCGATCATACGAGACAACTCGGCCGCCAACACTGCCCTCAGCGACAGGATTTGATCATGACTCAACCCATCTCGAGCACCAATGTGACGAGTTTCGCAACGGAGCTCGCCGCGCTGCTCATCCAAAACGAGACCATGCAATCCGACGCCGACCGCACCACGCGTGACACGGCGCGAGCCACGTTCCTTCAGGATTCACAGAACCAAGTCGACGCGCTTCACGCTGCCGCGGACGCGACAGAGCAGGGCGCCCTGGTGGGCGCGGCATTCAGCGTCGCGGCCGGCGCCTGCTCGATCGGCGCCGCGAGCTACAAATTCGACGCCGAGACGGACGGTTGCGACAAAATCGCAGCCGCATCTGATTCCGAGTCGGCGAGTGACCTCGGAACCCTCGGCAGCACCTACTCGGCTCTCGGCAAGCTCGAAGAGACTTGCGTGGGGCAAGCGCAATCAGAGCACGACCATGCCAGCGCCAAGCGTTTCGAAACCCTCGCTGCGCAAGCCAAGTGGCAGGCGGACGACGCCGCCACTGAAGTCAACAAGACGGCTACGCTCGGTGGTAAGATTTTGGATATCGTGCAGAGTCTGAATCAGGATCAGAGCTCGGCGACCAACGCGGTCATCGGTCGCATCTGATGGCTCGCTCAATCGAGGAAGGTGGCAGCGTGAATCAAGATCAAGAACACCTGCGGCTGCTCAGTATCTTCCACTACGTGATGGCCGGGCTCGCCTGCTTACTTCCGCTCTTCTCGCTGATGTACATCGGGATGGGCGTGCTGATGCTCAGCGGTAAGCTGCCGTCGAGCTCACCTGGAGGCGCGCACAGCGATCTGATCGGCGGCTGGCTCATCATCTGCGGCGGTGGCGTGTTCTTCTTGGTGGGGGCGGTCGGCGCGACGCTGAACATCCTGGCCGGCCGTGCCCTGGCCAAACGTGAGCGAAAGACGCTGTGCTTGGTCGTGGCGTGCCTGAATTGTGTGCACATGCCACTCGGCACGTTGCTCGGCGTGTTCACGCTCGTCGTTCTGGCGAGGCCTAGCGTTCAAGCGCTATTCAACCCGTCCGAGCAGGGCACACCAAACCAACCCTGGCCTCAGCCAGCTCCGGGCTACGCGCCGCCGACGAGCCCGTTCTCCAACCAGAACCCCTGAAATTGTGGGAAATCCGTGGAGCTGCGCAACGGTTCAGCATTTATACTGAGAAACTCGCGGGAGAATGCTTGCGAGGTCGCGAGCCATAGACTACGTTCCGCGCCCCATTCCCATGGCCTACGCAGTCATCCGCACCGGCGGCAAGCAGTACCGAGTCGCAGCAGGCGAAACCCTTCAGGTTGAGCTGCTTGCAGGCGATCCAGGTACCAAAATCAAGTTCGACCAAGTTCTCATGGTCTCCGGCGACGCGCCGCAGTTTGGCAAGCCGCTCGTCTCCGGCGCTTCGGTCGAAGCGGAGATCGTGCGTCAGACTCGCGGCCCGAAGCTCATCGTCTTCAAGTTCCGCAAGCGCAAGCGCTCGCGTAAGAAGGCGGGCCATCGTCAGAACTACACCGAAGTGAAGATCACGGGAGTGAGCGCGTAATGGCACACAAAAAAGGCGGCGGCTCGACGCGCAATGGCCGTGGTTCGAACGCGCAGTTCCGCGGCGTGAAGGTGTACGGCGGCGAAGCCGTGCGCGCCGGCGGTATCCTCGTTCGTCAAGTCGGTCAGACCATCAATCCGGGCCGCAATGTCGGCGTCGGTCGCGACTACACGCTGTTTTCCTTGGTTGATGGGACCGTCGCTTACGAGCACGACTCCCGCACCAAGAAGCGCGTCTCGGTTTATCCGGCGGGCGCGGCGCCCACCGGCGCAAGCTCTGCGAACTGATTCGCTGCTGACCCGTGTGACCGCGAGCGTCTTCGTCACGGATATCGACGGGACGCTGCTCGGCGCCGATGGTGACGTGCATCCGCGCGACGCGGAAGCCATCGCCGCGCTCATCGCGCGCGGCGTACCGGTCGCCCTATGCACGGGCCGAATGTACTCGGGCACTCGCGAAATCGCCGAAATGCTCGGCATTCTGGGGCCGGTGGCGTGCATCGATGGCAGCCACATCGTCGACGCGTCGAGCCACGTCGAGCTGCACAGCACACCGCTTTCAGAGCTGGCAACCAGCGCGCTGTTCGATGCGCTGTCGCGCTTTCGACCGGCTGCCTTCGCATTTTCGGGCGATCGCTTGTTTCACGACGCGCACGGTGAGCAGTACCTCGACTACCTGAGCACCTGGTCCGAGCGCACCGAGCAAGTCGAAAACCTGTCGGACATCGACACTTGGCGAAAGCCCGGCGCTTCACTAGCGGCGATGGTTGCGCTCGGCACGCCCACTCAAGTGCGCAGCGTGGAAGCCTTTCTCGGTGCGCACGCCGAGCACTTGCAGACGGTTTCGTTCGAGGTGGGTCGGCCCGGGTTCGTTGGCACGTGGGGCTTGGTCATTCGCGCGGCGGGCGTCGACAAGGGCACGGCGATCGACTGGGTGGCTCGTCACCATGGCGTTACGGCGGCGGAAGTAGTCGCTGTGGGCGACTGGCTAAACGACATCCCGATGCTCCGCCGCGCTGGGCGTTCATTTGCGATGGCACAGGCGCCGCTTGCGGTAAAAGCCGCGGCAACCGACGTGCTGAAGGCGAGCGCGTCGAGCGGTGGCGGCCTGGCAGAAGCCGCGCAGCGTTCCGGGCTACTGTAGCGATTGAGCGCGCGGCACGCCGATGCAATGCTGACGCTCGGCCATGGTGGACGCCACAATCGCCCTTTTGTCACCCGCACTCGCGAGTCAAATCGCGGCGGGAGAGGTGGTCGAGCGCCCAGCCAGCGCTGTGAAAGAGCTGATCGAGAACGCGCTCGACGCTGGCGCGCAGCGCGTCGATGTCGAGATCGAAGGCGGCGGGGTCACGCGACTCTGCGTGAGCGACGACGGTTCTGGGATGAACGCCGAGAATGCGCGCCTGTGCGTGGAGCGGCACGCGACCAGCAAACTCCGCGACATCTCCGATCTGAATCGCATTGAAAGCTATGGTTTCCGCGGCGAGGCGCTGCCGAGTATCGCATCAGTCAGCCGTTTTGCACTCCGCACTCGCTCGGCGGCTGACGACGCGGGGGTCGAGATCTCGATAGAAGGTGGCGCGGCGCCGACGCTGCGTCCGACCGGCGTCGCAGTCGGTACGCGAGTCGACGTACGCGATTTGTTCTTCAACGTGCCCGCGCGTCGGAAGTTCCTGCGCTCCACGGGCACCGAGTCCGGACACGTCACCGAGGTCGTCGAGGCCGCCGCGCTCACCCGGCCAGAGGTGACGTTCACTTTGGCGCGCGACGGCCGGACCGTGCGCGAGTTTCTACGCGCCAGTGGGCGCGCAGAGCGCGTCGCTCAAGTCAGCCAGGGGGAAGAACTGACACGCTGCGAGGGCACCCGCGGGCCACTTAGAATCGAGGCTTTTCTGTCGCGGCCGGAGCATGCTCGCTCGGGCGCTGGCGGCCTGCGCTTGTTCGTCAATGGTCGCTCGGTGCGCGACCGCGCCATCGCAGTGACGATCGCGCAAGCGTACGGCAGCGTGCTCGAGCGCGGGCGCTACCCACGCGGCATCGTGCATCTGGATCTACCGCCCGAGTTCCTCGATGTGAACGTGCACCCGCAGAAGGCCGAGGTGCGCTTTGCCGATCCGCGCGCGCTGGCGGATGCGCTGTACGGCACGCTGTCGCGAGCGCTTGCCAGTGCCTTTTCACTGCCCACGCCCAACCGCAGCGCTTGGGGCAAATCGAGGACCGAGCCCGCGCTCGGTGTCGCTGCCACGCCGCTCGCCACTGCGCCGCGCGCTGAACCTGGTGAACGGAGCGCGGTCGCCGCCCGCTTGGAGCCTGAGCAGACGTACGTCGCAGCGGAGACAACGCTGCACTCGACCGCAAATCTGCCGCTCGAGAGCCTGCTTGCGGCCGAGCCCTCCCTGATCGCGGTGCGTGATTCTGCAGCGCTGCCCATCCGACCACAGCCCACGGTCGCTTGGGCGAGTTTGCGCTTCGTCGCCCAGCTACGACAAACGTACCTGTTGTGCGAAAGCGCGGACGGCATTTACCTGCTGGACCAACACGCGGCGGCTGAGCGTGTGACCTTCACTCGCCTGCGCAAACAATATCAGGGGCGCGCCGTACCTTCGCAGTCGCTGCTCTTCCCAGTCCTACTCGACGTTTTGCCAGCCGAGGCCGAGCTCGTGGAGTTGCGTGGCAAGGAAATGGCCGAGGTGGGGCTCGATGTTCGCGTGCGTGGCCCGGAGAGCATCAGCATTCACTCGGTGCCGAAGCTCTTGCAGCGTGCGAGCGCCGAGCGCTTGCTGCGCGATCTATTGTCGGAGGTCTCGCGCAAGGGCGGGCGCGGTTTCTCGGACGCGGTCGACTTGGCGTTGGCGACCATGGCCTGCCATGGCTCGATTCGGGCAGGCGATCCGCTGGCTCCCGACGAAGTCAAAGCGCTACTGGAAGCGCTGGACGACGCTGATTTCGCCGGTCACTGCCCACACGGTCGACCCGTGGTGACCTTTCTGAGCTGGGCTGAGCTCGAGCGCAAAGTCGGCCGCCGTTGAAACAAATCTGACCAACGCTTCATGTAGAAAAGTCGAGAGCCCTCTTTCATTGGCAACGAGTGACGAACGACTCTGGGTCGTGGTTGGACCCACCGCATCTGGCAAGACGGCGCTAGCCGTCTCGCTATGCGAAGCGCACGGCGGCGAGATCGTCAGCGCGGACAGCGTTCAGGTGTACCGGCATTTCGAGCTCGGCACGGGCAAACCAAACGCGGAAGAAAGAGAGCGCGCGAGACATCACTTGATCGACGTGATCGAGCCGACCGAGCCGATGGACGCCGCGCGCTTCACGGAGCTCGCCGAGCTCGCGATCGCCGACATTCGCAGCCGCGGAAAGCGGCCCATCGTGTGTGGTGGCTCGTTCCTTTGGGTGCGCGCGTTGGTCCATGGCCTAGTGCCCGCACCCCCTGCCGACGCCGTGCTGCGAGCCCGTCACCAGGCGCGCGTCGCCGACGCGGGCCGCAGCGCGCTGCACGCGGAGCTCGCGCGCGTCGACCCGGAAGCTGCACGTCGACTGGCGCCCAATGACTTCGTCCGCGTGAGCCGCGCCCTCGAGGTGTACGAGCTCACGGGAAAACCGATGAGCGATTGGCAGGCTGCGCACGGTTTCAAGACCGCGCGCCATGACGCGCGCTTGCTCGGAGTGCGTCGGGAAAAGTCCGAGCTCGACCAACTCATTCTAGCGCGTTGCCGAGCGATGCTGAACGCGGGCTGGGTGGCTGAGGCGGCGCGGCTCATACAGGCCGGCTATGCAAACACGCGACCCTTCGCGTCAGTCGGCTACAAGCAAATTGCGCTCGCTCTGGAGAGCGGCGAGGCGATCGATCTCGAGTGGCTCGAGCTGCAGATCTTTCGCGCGACGCGCATTTTCGCGCGACGGCAACGCACTTGGCTTCGCGATCAAGCGATCGAGTGGCTGCCCCCGGGGTCGACGAAGCTATGATGGTACCCCGCGTCGGAGATGGCGAACGCCGCAGCCGTCACGCGTAACGGGCGCACGCAATCGAGCATCACCGCGAGCTCCTCGGTGCGCGAGCTGGTCGAGCTGGCCTCGTAGGCTCCCGGATGCGGGCCGTGTGGAATGCCAGCTGGGTGAAGCGAGATGCTGCCAGGGTTGACGCTTTTGCGAGACGTGAAATTGCCGCTCACATAGTAGAGGACCTCGTCGATATCCACGGATGAATGTGGATACGGGCAGGCAATGGCCGCGGGGTGAAAATCGAGCAAACGCGGGACGAAGCTGCACACGAGGGCTCCGGGCAGCGTGAAGGTCGCGTGCACGTTGGGTGGTAAGTGCACGAGCCCAACCTTGGCCTGAAAATCCAGAATCGAAAACGCGACGGGGTAGTACGTGCCATCCCAGCCAACGATGTCGAGCGGGGAATGCGCGTAACGAAAGCCGTGGAATGCGTTGCCGCGCTTGACGACCAACTTGCGGATGCCTTCATCGCTTGGGCCATTGAATTCCGGCGCGCGAAAGTCGCGGTGCGAATAAGGCGCGTCCAGCCGGAGTTGTCCGATGTCGTTCCGATACTGACGAGGAATGCCGACGGCGCCATTGCTCTCGATCACCAGCCATTCTTGAGTGAGAGCAGGGTCGGGAACGAAGCGATGGAGCAAGCCTTTCGGCACGTATAAGTAATCATTCGCGTGGAACCTCAGCTCACCGAGCTGCGTCTTGAGAACACCGCCACCGTCGCGCACGAAGAACAATTCGTCAGCGTCCGCATTGACGAAATAGGCTGGATCCTCGCTGTCTGGCGCGAGCACCGAGATCACCAAGTCGTCGTTTTCAAGCAGCGGAACGCGCGCGTCGAGCGCCGGCCCGCCGCGCTGACGCTGCTCGAACGACTTGAAGTGGTGGCGAATGAGACTGCGTGGCGCACGACCCGCGGCTATTTCCCAACCATGGCGCACCTCGACGGGCTCGGCTTCGTGCGGACGGTGCTCGTGGTACACGATGCTGTACGGCCCGTCGAAGCCCGCGCGCGTGATGCATTCCTCATAACGCAAAGCATGCGCTGGGCCGCGCAGCGCCGTATGCGGTTTGGGCGGCAAGCTCCCAAAACCGAGACGTTGCAACATCAGCGCTCCTGTTCCGCGCGCTGCTCGCGCTCGATGCTCTCGAACAGAGCCCGAAAGTTCCCAGCACCGAAGCCGGTGTCGCCTTTGCGCTGAATCAATTCGTAAAAGAATGGACCCGCGTCGCGATCGCCGTAAAATCCTGCTGAATCCTTCAAGAATATCTGCAGGAGGTAGGACCTTAGACCGTGCCCGTCGACCAGCAACTGAAGCTCGCGCAAGGTCTCGATGTCTTCATCGATGGCATCGATGCCGAGCGCGCACAAGCGTTCGGGCAACGCTTCATAGTAGGTAGCTGGTGTCGGCATGAACTCGACCCCGCGGCCGCGTAGCTCGCGCACCGCTCCGAGGATGTCTCGCACTTCGAGCGCGATGTGTTGCACGCCGTCGCCGCGGTGATCTTCGTTGAACAAGTTGATCTGCGACGCCTTGAAGTTTGGTCGGTAGGGCTCGTTGTTGGCGAATTTCAGACCAGAAATTCGATCCCACATCACCACCGAGCGCAAGCCAGAGCCGTCCCTGAGCTTGACCTCCCCCACGTCGCGCGTGTGAAATTCGACGTCCCAGTAGCGCTCGAAGCCGAGCACGTGCTCCATCCACAAGAGTGCGGGGGACATCGTCTGAAAATTGGAGGTGATGTGATCGACCGCCAGCACCGAGCAGCGATTTTGACCGCCACGGGCAGAGACGCGCTCGCCAAACCCCGGAAAAAACCCGCGATACCCGCGGCGTTCGACGAAGCGAAACGTGGTGTCACCAAAAGGCGTCGTGATCGAAAATGTCTTCAAAGTGCCGCCGTCGTCACGGAATACTTCGACGTCGTTGATCGGAGTCGCACCGCGTCCGTCCAATAGCGTGAACGCACGCTGGGCATCTGCGACGCGAAAAGCGATCGTGCCGACGCCATCGGGGTGCTTCTTCAAGTAGCGATCGGCGCGGCCACCTTCGCCCGTGGGCGACGAGCACACGACGACGTATTCACCCGCGCGAAACACCCGCGACCGCTGACGGCCGCCTTCGCTGAGCGAAGGCCCACTCTCGGCGATCTCCGTGAAGTCCATGCGGTCGACGTAGAAACGCTCGCTGCGCTCCAGGTCCCGCACGTAGTAGTGAACCCCTTCCAGGCCGAGGATACCGAGCGGCTCTAGCTCTGCCATGCTCTCAAAATAGCGCCAATCCCGAACGCTGCAGCAACTTTAGACGACCCAGTGAGCCGCCCGGAGAGGCGTTCTCGCCTCAACTACTCCCGATCCGGTTGTCGGTCCGGGTGCGCATTTGCGAAGCCAGCGAGCTTCGAGCACTCGGCTTCGACGCCCAACAGCGTCGGGAATGCTTCTAGCGGGACCTCCAAGCGGCGCGACGCGTAGAGTTGCGGAACCAACAACACGTCGGCGATCGAAACCTCGTCGCCAATCAAGAAGCGACCGGAGAGCTCGCGCGCGCGAGCCTCGAGGCTCGCTAAACCGAGCCCGAGGAAGTGACGAGACCAGCGCGCTTTGTCGAGCTCAGGCGCAACCTCTGCCAAAAACTTCAGGGTGCCGGTGTTCTGAAACGGCTGAATGCCCGAATTCACCAACTCAGCGAGCTCGCGCGCGCGAGCTCGGGCCAGCAGATCACGCGGTAAGAGTGCAGGCGTTGGAAAGCGCTCCTCGAGGTATTCGATGATTGCCAACGATTGGTTGAGAAACACCGCGGGTCCGTCATCCGACAGCTCCAGCACAGGGACTTGGCCGAGCGGATTTTTACTCAAAAATTGCGGTAGCTTTTGCTCGCCGCCCGCACGGAGCAGGTGCACGAAACGAGGCTCGTAGCTCAACCCTTTCAGGCCGAGCGCGATGCGCACGCGATACGCCGACGAACTACGCCAATAGGTGTGCAGCAGCATGCACCGAGTCTAGCGCCTGGCGGCGTGCTCAGGGTACGACGCGCGCAGAAATCGCGCCGAAGATACTGACGCCGCCAGCGAGCATTTCGATCTCGACGTGGTCACCCGCACGCAAAAACGATGTCTCCGCTCGGCCCGTTGCAATCATCTCGCGCGCACGTCGCTCGGCAAGGCACGACACGCCACGCGCGGGGTCGGCGTTCGACACC